>JALOBE010000001.1 GCA_023228425.1 Syntrophales bacterium | reverse complement strand
GAAAAAAGTGCCCCGAAGGGAGAAACAGGGAAGGCAGAAATTGTTCAAAGTTCTCATCATATCTTGTGTCACTGACGAGAAAGTAGAATTCTGTGCTCGGAACTGATCCGGAAATGCTGACGCGTACGGCACCATCCCTTGACCTGGGGATCGCGCGGGTTCAGGTTACCCTTGAATGCGGGGTCTCGCGTTATTGAAGAATCTTGCTATATCCTCGTTAGTCATCTCTTTGTGAACCTTCCCACCGGACTGCGCTTAACTATCATCATGAAATCTCCCTATTCCCCAGCAACTTGAAGGGACTCACAGAGGGGTCGTACTCGTTCCAGTGTCGTTGTCTTACATCCTCATCAAGCAGGCTCCAGTCCGTTCTATTGGCATGGGAGTGACTTCGACAATCCAGTCCGCCGGGAGCAGAAATGCCACATTGATCCGTCAGGATAAAGCGGTCATGCATCGACTCAGAACCAGGTAAAGATTCCCAGAGAAACACCCTAAATCGATGGCCATCCACCGCTATCAGCGGCCTAAGCTTTTGTTCCCAGGCGGCGAGGTGGTCTGCAACGGTCTGGCCATCGGGCTTCTGTTTGTTCGCCTCCGCATGGATATCGATACGCCCTTGAAGCCTGGCATGTCCTCTTTGTCCAAAAACATTCGAACAGATGGTAACCGTGTCGAGGTAGCGTGATTCATGCGAGTTCAGCCAGGGGTCGATAAGCGCCAGGGATTTCGCATGACGCAATATCGGAGCAAGAGCGGCGCGGTAGTCGGCATTCGATTTGGTCAGCGGCAATGTCCTCTTCCGTCGACTGTTCCACCGCGCTGAATCCAAAGAACCAAAGAACTCGACCAAGGCATCGCATTCGCGTCCGCAACCGTCTATTAACGGTTGGCTCAGGACAATGGCGTGAAAGGGAATCCGGTCATGCGAGTCGAAGGCCAGGTTCAACCATTCTTTATCATTGCCGGGATCGCCAGCCATGCACTTCGGATGTCGAACCAGCCGATGCCGATCATGCAGCACTGAAAGACATGTAAGGACTTTATCTTTCAATGCGGGTGAAAGCGTCGTTGCCCGCTTCTTTGTTACATGACGTAACCACCGATCCTTATGGAGGGTTGCCAATAGGCCGTTTTCGGCTATCCCCCGCAAAAGTTCGACCAGAATAATGCTTGCTCTGCCGTCTGAGTTGGCTACGGATGCGTCGAACAGGTCAGGCGTCATGGCAAATTCATAAAGCACAGACAGTTCCTCCTTCATGCAAACCGTTCCCGGTAGCCTTCTTCAAAGAAGCCGCCCGGCCACGCGTCAAGGAGTTGACCCTCTTCATCCAATTCCAGATGGCGCACTGCTGATGATGTTCCTTTCGGCTGTACAAACAACACACACACGTCCTTCGGAGTGATAGGTGGAACTCCTTCAGACAGTTCGTCGTTGCTGGTTTCACGCATCCGACGCATTACGCGCAAAAGCAAGTGTTCGCTATGCGTTTCAATCAGGAACCTGTTCCTGCCTGGGCCAAGCGCAGATTGGATGAACACGTCTCCCAAGTCGGCCTGGAGCGCTGGGTGCAAATGGATTTCCGGTTGCTCGATAGCGACGATCTGGTGTTTCGAAGCATAAGAAGTCACCAGTACGGGTAGTACTTGGCTCACACCAATTCCTACATCTCGATGACTGACAACCGTATTACTTCTCATATCGACGAGATTGAGTTCATGGACTTCGGTGAGCCTTGCTTCGTTCTGTTTAATTTTCTCCAGTGCAGAATAGATTTCACCGAAAAGATCCCAGTCATAAGGTTCATCGCTGGCAAATCTCTGTTCCAGTGTTTCAATTACTTTGGTGTAATCCGCATCAAGGTCGTCAATTGTTAGCAGATGGCGTATACGAAGCTCGTATGGCGTCTGGAGTCGATCAGGCGCGGAGAGCCATTCATTAACCAGTTTCCGAACACTTGCGTCACGACGAATCACGTCCCACGCGTAGCCCCCGCCGGCATACCAGTTCGGATCATGGTGTTGAGAAAAGGCCAGATGGCGCGGCGGATAAGATCGCAGTGGTCCCAAGTATCTGAGCCGCGATAGTTCACCCGCGACCACCTGCCCAACACCTCTTAAAATTTCGTCGATCTTGCGGGGAAGGAAAGAACGCACTGCCGCGCTCAACTCCTCCTTTCTGTGGGCTTTGCTGATCGTAAAAAGCCTGGCCTGACCACCCGGGCTGAAGACATTTGATTCCGCCAATCCGTCCGGCAAAAACTGCGTGCTCTTTGCCACCACCTCTGGGACAAGCTCGGCAATCGCCTTGTCAAGACTCTCAAAGTCCTTCGGGTGAATCGTTTCGGTCGTGGTAGAAAGCATGACCATCGCCTTTATAACTTCCTGAAAAACAGGATGTTCGTGATCCAAGCGGTCGAGCTGAAGTTTACCGTCTCTGCGGCGGCTCATCCGGAGAAGGCTCTGGCCATCAGCGAGAAGTTCATAAGTGTGGATTTCAGGGACTGACTCCGGGAGTGGGCGGTCCTGATCGTCCAGGCTGATACCCAGGTTGAGAATCATCGTGACCTGCTTTACGGGCGCGAAAATTTCTGCGAGCCGGTCCTTGAATGAACTCGTATCCAGGTCCATGGCCCACCCGACCCGGCGATTGGCCTCACGCCTATGAACATACTGACGGAACCCACCCAGATCCACCGATTCGCCGCCTACATTGGTACGATGAACATCCAGATCGCCCGTCTCCTGCGCATGACGGGCGAGAATCAGGCTGTGCAGCACGCTCGATTTCCCGGAACTGTTCGCCCCATAGATCAGGGTCAAGGGACGGACAGGAATCCGCTGCGTTTCGGCAAAGGCCTTGAAATTTCCAATTCGTAAGACAGTCAGCATAAAAACCTCTTTTGAACCACGAAATACTCGAAATACTCGACCGAAGATCGCGTCCTTTATTTTCTTTTTCGTGTTTTTTGTGTGGTTCGTGGTTTATTCCTTTCCAGTTTCTTCACTTCCTTCACCGCTTCGATAAAGTGTCGTTCCACCGGGGAGAGTTCTTCCAGCGCCTGTTTGCGGAATTTTTCATATTCAATCCTTGCCTTTTCAACGGCCTCCTCGTGGCTTATTTTACCCGCATGGGTAAGTATATCCCGCTCGCTGACCTTGAGAAATTCATCCAGTTTGGCGATCCAGTCCTTCATGTACATGGGCCTGCGGCTCAAGGCTTGAAGTTCGGCAAAATCGAGGTACATAGCCACAATCCGGTTGAGCGTGTCCAGTTCCTCTGCGCTCAGGTAGTTCTTGGCGACTTCGATATCCTCCCGGGTCGGTCTGATCCCGGTCCAGGAGGTCAGCCCCATGTGCGGCTTGTTAGCATTGGCACGGGCGGCGATGATCTCGGCGGCGGTGTGGCCGACAGCGGCCCAGTGCATCTTGTTCTGAACGATCTGGAAGAAACGGCGGGACGTATCCGTGTTGGGGTCATAGTCAATGCTGGTGGCGTAAATATCGAGCACCTTGCGCCAGAAGACCTTTTCCGAGGCGCGGATGTCCCGGATGCGGGCCAGAAGTTCATCGAAATAGTTGCCGCCGCCCGCCTGCTTGAGCCGCTCGTCATCCAGGGTGAACCCCTTGACGATGTATTCCCGAAGCCTCTGGGTGGCCCAGATGCGGAACTGGGTGCCTCGGTGGGATTTCACCCGATAGCCGACGGAAATAATGACATCCAGGTTATAATGCTGGGTATCATATGTTTTGCCGTCTGCGGCAGTTATCCGGAAATTCCGGATAACTGATTCCGGCGACAACTCCCCTTCCGCAAATATGTTGCGGATATGTTCGTTGATGGTCCGCACATCCTTCTGGAACAGTTCTGCCATGAGCTTCTGCGTCAGCCAGACCGTCTCATCCTCCAGCCGGACCTGGATGCGTGTGCGGCCGTCCTCGGTCTGGTAAAGAACGATCTCTGAAGAATTGGGTTTTACGGACAGATTGGTCATGAGGTGCTCTTTATGTTTGGGCCACTGAATACAAGAAAATGGATTTCACTGGTTATTCCCTTTCTTGCTTTTCAAGTGGTCCGCGGTTTGTTTTACCCGAACTGTTCGTCCCATAGGTCAGGAGCAAGGGACGGGCCGGAATCCGCTGCGTTTCGGCAAAGGCCTTGAAATTTCCAATTCGTAAGGCAGTCAGCATGTCATCTCCCTATCACAGTTGCCTTAAAGATGATGGCGCAAGGTCCCAGAACAGTTGCGCGGCTTTGCAGCGCCCCCTTACGAGATAGCGACTCGAACGCGGGTGGGCTATTGGGGCGATTCGCTCCGACCAGTCCCTCATTTTGTCGCCTTCATCCTTGTATTTCTCTTTTAGCAATCCATCCTTAATTTCGGCCCAAGTCCTTAAAATGTAAGCAAACAGATCCGCGACTTGAGCCAAAAGGATGTGTTTCGAATCCGCAAAAAACGGAACATCCACAACCTGATTCAGAGCAGTTTGCTTCTTTTCCCGCCCGTAGAAGGTATCGATCCATTGAGGCGACTTATGGATGAGCAGGCTGAAGTCGGTTTCTTCTGAAACCTCCCGGTCAAAGATCAGAACACTATGGCCTTTGGTCTTGGCCTCACGCTGATGCTGCTTCTGCACCTGAAGGGTACAATGCATGGCAGCGGCACACCACTTAGATTTAAACTGTTTGAGCCGTTCATCCCTCGCAAATTTCTTCTCGTACTCTTCCTTATCTATTCCGCTGAACACGCACTTGTGCTTTCTGTTTTCAACCCAATTGAAAACCGCCTCGATAATCCGTGCCCGGTTAGCTCCATCGGTGCCGTGCCAAACCCCATTACCACGATAAAACTCACGAGAGTGGAATTCTTCTATCCGTCTTCCTGCCGCCTTCGAGAGATATCCGAGAAAATTCGCCCAAGCGTCTTTGGTGACGTGCATTCGAGTGGCATCAACTATAATCCCCGCGATCACGAGATAGGGTTCTTCACCCATACCGCTTTCATCGAAATAGCAGAATTTCATGATCCCATCCTCACGTTCAACGCTTTGGCCTGTGTCTCCATTTCCGTCAGAAGTTCCTTCATATGCGCCTCGCGCCATTTGGAGGTCAGATCGCCGATAAAGGCGCGGTGAAGTAGGAGAGCATATAAGGTTTCTAATTTTTCTTTTGCGGGTTTATGGTTTTTAATTTTTTTTATGAGCTTATCACAAAAAACTGAAAACTTATGGATAAGTTCTGCTGGTGGAACTGGGACTAGCATTGATTCAATTTGTCGAGGTGCAATGTTGGGTTGTCCAAACCCTCTTGCATACTGCCAAATATAATTTTGCGCATAATCTGTTTCCATAAAAAGGTGTAAATAATTAATTATTTCTTTTTCTTTTGTTAATGGTTGGAACCTACCCACACGCTGATTAAGCAATGCAGGTTCTTTAAGCCAAAATCTTCCCAATTTTCCTGTTGTAGCTCCGGTCAAAGCTATTAGAAGATCACCATTGTGTATGAAGTAGTTTGTATGCTCCTCACAAAAAAATGACGGTAAATGAGCTGAATTAATTGTGGAAACAACTTCTCCACAATTTATGTTACCAATGCGCACTAGCAAAACACCTTCTTCCACAAAATCTGCATTTTTAAATGCATATCCTCCTTGTACTTTTACCAGCTTAGAAAGAACATCGATAGGCCACCCTTTCGGATTCGTGGCCGGATCGCCGAACATTTTGTAGAAGAGGGCGGGGAGGATGCGGGCGGCTTTGGCGTCGGCTTCGGCGCGTTTTTTACGCAGCTGATCCGCCTGATCGAGGATTTCCACAATACGGCGTTGCTCGGAAAGAGCGGGAAGAGGAATTTTAAATTTCTTTAATGCAGTCTTGGTAACTTCTTTGAAAGTAGTTGATCCAGCTAAAGCGGTGATTTCGGCCGTATAGTGTAGCAAACAGTAAGCAAGATATTTTGCATCAACAAAATTCTTAGGAATGAAATTGGCAAAACCCTGATTCGTGGCGAGAGGGAGTCTTGAGATTCCAAGTTTTCCAATTGTTGCACGAGAAGAGAACAACACAGTCCCGACAGGAAGAAGCTGTGCGGAGATTGCAGCTAACCCTTCCTCAGTAATTTTGCCTGCCGTGTCACTCACATCGGCAATGCCTTTGCCAGGCATTGGGAGGTCGGTCGGAGTAAGCCATAGAATTGATCCGTTCCAATACTCTTCTTGAGTACGGCTTGGGGTACTCCCTCCGGTGATGGTAGCGATTTGACCTAAAGTTCGTGTTGGCCACCTCATTCGACTGCCTCCGCTTCGAACATCTTTGATCTGATATTTTTATTCGCCGGTTGCATAGGCCTTCTTTCAATCATCAACCTTGGGGTTGCGCGGTTTCTTTCGCTTCTCTCTCGCCAGGCCACTCAGTTCCGCTTCGATCTCCTCGACACTGGGCAAACTGGTCTTCAGGTCGCCGGGCAGGCTTTCGGCGAGTTGTTTCTGCCAGTCGGCCACACCCATGGGTTTGCCGAAGTCGCGCAGGGCATATTCGGCCTTGATCCTGTTCTTGCCCTTGCAAAGTAGCAATCCGATGCTCGGTTTGTCATCGGGATGGCGCAAAAGGTCATCAACGGCCGACAAGTACATATTGAGCTTGCCGACGAACTCCGGCTCGAACGGTACGGCTTTGAGTTCTACGACAATAAAACAACGCAACTTCAAATGATAGAACAACAGATCAAGATAGTAATCGCTATCCGAAAACTCCAGATGCACCTGCCGCCCGACGAAGGAGAATCCAGCGCCAAGTTCCAACAGGAATTTTTGCACATGATCCACCAGTGCTTGCTCGACCTCGCGCTCGCGACGAGGATCGGCCGTTCCAAGGAAGTCGAACAAATACGGATCTTTGAAAACTTGCCTGGCCAGGTCCGAGTCGGCGGGCGGTAGGGTTAAGGCGAAGTTATGAACCGCTTTGCCTTGGCGTTTGTGCGCTTGGCGATCAATTTGCTGCGACAGGATATGTCGACTCCAACCGTTCTCAATGGTTGCCTGGATGTACCAGCGTCGGGTGCTGGAGTCTTCAAAGCGGTCCAACAGGAGACAGTTGTGGGCCCAGGGAATTTGTGCAGCAAGCTGCTGCACAATTGTCCGGTCGGGCCAGGCGTCGGCAAAAGCCCGCATATACTTGAGGTTACGAGGGGAAAGCCCTTTCATATCGGGAAACGCCTCTCGCAGGTCGGCGGACAAGCGGTCAATCACTTTGGCGCCCCAGCCCTTGGCGGCCTGAAGTTGTAAAATAGCCCGGCCGATGTCCCAGTAGAGTATGACCATTGCTGCATTGGCTGACAGGGCTACCTGAAGACGGATGTCGGCAATGCGGTGCTTGATGTCCGACAGTAGGGAGCCATACTCTGCCGGCAGCCCAACATGCGTCGAGGGAACCGGCATGGCCACCCCTTTCCGTTTTCTGCCACGCTCTAAGCGTTCAGCCGCCTTTACACTCAGTTTATGTTCTTTGTGATTATCCATTTTCCACTTCCCGAAGCAGTTTCTCCAACCCCTCGGTGATCTCGCGTTCGATTTGCAGCACATCCCGAATAAGTTCGGCGGGATCTCCCTCTGGGATTTTCTCGGCAACCTGGGGTTTGTAGCGACCTGCAGCGAGGTTGTAATCGTTTTCCGTGACGGTTTTGATGCTTGCCCACCAGCAGCGGGGCTCTTCGGAATCGGACTGTAAAAGGGTTCCGGCTTCAACACCCGGCGGATTCGAAAACTTGGATTCCTTGTAGGCCTTCCACTCGTTTAGTAGATCTGGAATGTCATTGCGGTCAGGCGTTTCAGGTCGGCCACCGCCGGAAATCTTGTCCGGGTCAAAGCCGTCCGCACGCACCTCGTAGAACCAGACCTTTTCCTTGTGTTTGGTCTTTTTGTCCTTTTTAGTGCCTGAAGCCGGCCTCCGGAAGACCAGAACGCCGGTTTTAACTCCCGCGTAGGGTTTGAACACCCCGGCGGGCAGGGAAACCACGGCCAGCAAGTCGAAATCCTCGATCAGCTTGCGCCGCAGCTCTTTATGGGCCGCAGTGGAACCGAAAAGCAGCCCCTCGGGCACCACCACGGCACACTGTCCGTTCGGAGCCAGAGCCTCCATCATTACGCCCAGAAAGAGTAGCTCGCTCTTCTTGGAGTTGGTGGGCAGGTCTTTACGGATCGATTCTTTGGGAAGGACACCGGCAAAGGGAGGATTGGAAAAGATCACTTTGTAGCGACGGTTCAGATCGTCCTCGGTAAGGCCGCCCATGTCGGAAAGCGTATTGGCACGCTTGACGTTGGCCTGGCGGATGCCGTGCAGCACCAGGTTCATCATGGCGATGCGCATCATCTGACGCGATACATCGATACCATAGATGGACCGCTCCAAAAGCCCCCAATTGGGAACCTTTTCGCCCGGACCCTTTCGATAGGTCTGCAGTGTCGGGATGTCCTTCTTTGCTTCCTTGATGGACTGGTCGCGCTTTTCCAGCCACTCCTCGCCGTAGATGGGCACTTCCTGAGGTTCGGTGGAGTATCTGGCCAGGATGTACTCGATGGCATCGATGAGGAAGCCGCCGGTACCGCACGCCGGATCGTAGATTGTATCCCCGAGGTTGGGGTCAATCATCTCGACCATCATGGTTCGGATCTGGCGGGGCGTTCGGAACTGGCCGTTTAAAGCAGACTGCCCCAGGTGGGTCAGCAGATATTCGAAGATGTCACCCTTGACATCGGTGCCGAGCTTGGCAAAGTCGATTCCGTCGATCTCATCCACCACTTGTTTGAGCACGTTGGGATCGATAATCTCCAGCACGGCGTCGCGAAAATATTCGGCGATCTGCGGCTCCTCCTTCACCAGCGAAGCCATGTAGGGAAAAACCTGGTCGCGCACGAAGTCACGCAGGTCTGTGCCGCTCTTGAAGCGCCACTTGGACCAGCGGAAACGCTCGGCCTGTTTGGGGTAGAGCAGTCTGCCGTTACCGTTGGCCTGTTTTCCCATAAGCCGCTGTTTAAGTTCGCGGCTGGATTCCTCCTCGTCTAACAGCTTGAGGTAAATCAGATACGAAATCTGCTCGATATAGGTAACCGGATTGGTCACACCGCCGGCCCAGAGGATGTCGGTGATCCGGTTCAATTTTCTGCGCAAATCCTGGTTCATCGCTACTCCTTATGCGCTCGTCTCCGTGAAGACGGAATCGTTCAAATCCTGGATTATTTCCTTGAGCCCCTTCTCGCCGAAGAGCTCAACGCCCAGTTCTGCCGCATTTACATTGGAAAGCGGCGGCTCGAACAAATCGTCCAGTTCAATGCAGCCGCGGGCGATACCGCGGTTCTTGAGAAGTGACAGGTACTGCGCCTGCCGGGGTGTGAGCGATTTTGCCACCAGCCAGGCCTGGAAATTCTCGGTCAATTCTTCTTCGTGAGGTTTGATCCTGAACCTGCCAAGGGCGGCCTTGATAAAGTCGATCAGGTTGCCGCCCGGCCGGCGATAGGCCCGGCGAAGGTTCTCCTCGTTGAAATACATTGCCGGCCGGTTTAACCGGTCAGCCAGAGCCCTCTCCTCGTCTTCGGTGAGCAATTCTTCCTTCCGGATTTTCTGGATGATCGGGTCATCCTTCACAGCGGTTTGAACGCTTGTTTCCCACATGGTGACATAGTCGCGCTTGTCGACTCGCTCACCCTCCGACCCCACCTCCACATACGTGACTGCGTGGAGCCACTCGTCCTCGAGGCCAAGTTCGACAAGGTCGCCTGGCGGTTTGGGTGGCTTGCGTTCGCCGCCAGGAGCATATCCGATACCGATACCGGTGAAAATGTCGGTATCGCTATCGTTGAAGTAGTCGTGGTTACCAAAGAAGTCGTAGATAACGAATTTTTGCTTCTGGATATGATCTGCCGTGCGCGTTCCGCGCCCCCTCATCTGTTGGTAGAGGATGGGACTGCGTACCCGGCGGCACATGACCAAGTGAAGGACCTCCCGGCAGTTGAAGCCTGTGTCCAGCATACCTACACTAACAGCTACCTGCGGATATTCTTCTCGTTTGAACTTGCGGATGAGATCGTCGGCGTTGGCAACGTCGCTCGTGATAACCTCGGCATACTGGCCCTTGAGCTCAGGATGCAGTTCGTTCAGGAAATAGGCCAGTCTTGCGGCATGGTGCTTCGTGATGGCAAAAACGATGGTCTTGCCGGGCCCGGTTTTTTGACCGGGAGCCAACTCTTGATAGTTTTTCCAGGCGAGCCGGTCGAACTCCTGCATCATTTTCCTGTTAGAGTCTTTGTTGGTCCATTTGCGTTCAAATTCGGACGGGTCGTATGTTTGCTCATCGACCTGTGCCCCTTCAGCAAGGATTTGGGTGATGCCGGTGGCAAATTTGTACGGCACCAGATAACCGTCCCGAAACGCCTGCAGGATCGGAAAGGCGAAATCCGGCTGGCCGTCACGGCACTGGTAGAACTGGAAAGTGTTCCGCTCGATATAGGCCGATGGGGTTGCAGTCAGCCCTATGTGAAACGCATCAAAATGCGTGAGCGCGATCTGCCAGGAGCCATAGATGGAACGGTGACATTCATCGGCTATGACCACGTCGAAATAGCCACTGGTGAATTCCGTGTAGCGGCTGATCATGGTCTGGAGCAGACAGACCGTAATCTGTTGTTCCTGCCGGACCATGCCCGGACGTAACCAGTAGCTGCTGTGCTGGTTCAGAATGTCCTGAATGGCTTCGAGCGCCTGTTTGGCGAGTTGCTCCCTGTCTACCAGGAACAAAATGCGCTCGGCGCATCCGGCCTGGATGAGCCGCTTGATATAGATGGAGACGAGATCCGTCTTGCCTGTGCCGGTGGGGAGTTCAATCAGAAAACGGCGCTTGCCGAGTTCCACAGCGTGGTCCAGAGCCTGCATTGTTTCGCGCTGGTAGGGCCGCACCTGCCGGGTCTCACCCTGACGAAGGTAATACTCGGGCATTTCTACCGCCGCGAGCGGCCTGCGAGTTGCGCGCATTTCGACCAAACGCTCAAGATCACGGCGGGAAAAAAAGGAATTTACGATACGGGCGTCGTCGTTGCCGTAGTCCCAAAAATAGATGAGTTCACCATTCGTAAGAAAGATGAACGGCGCGCCGATTGTTTTGGCATACGGCAGTGCCTGTTGTTTGGCCGTATATGGATCTATGGCCGTGCGCTTTGCCTCTATGATGCTAAGGGGACGACCGCGCTGATCAAGCAAGAGGTAGTCAGCACGACCGGTGGACATACCATATCCGCCTTTCGATTCCCAGACGGGCTCGTTTCCATGGGGTGTAAAGAATTCGATAACGGTCGAAGTTGCATCGCGAACGGAGACCTCGGTTAGCACCTGCGACTTGTCGGCGGGGTTCCACCCTGCTTGGCGGAGCAGATCGTCGATTACAATTCTTGCATCTGCTTCAGAAGAATAATCCTTCACGGGCCTCCTCCTGAAATCTCGGCCGATCACTGCCACTGAGGGAAATAATCCGCAAGGTTTCTGTGTTTGAAGTATCGAAGAGAAATATATGATCGAATGAGCGTCTGGTCAGGAGAGAGGATGGGGCCAGGCTGTTCCTCCCGGTCAACCAATCCCTTGAAATAAAGGTCATGAAATCCTGTAAATGTCAGCAGAACATCCTTCATTTCTTTCCCGTATCCGGATTCTGAGAATCGGACTCCGCTGCTCCCCCTGTTTTTACCCACTCGTCCACCTCTTCTTTGCGGAATTTCCAGAGGCGGCCCATCCGGTACGCCGGCATTTGCTTTTCAGATATCCATTTGTAGACCGTATCCCGCTTGATGCCGAGATAGGCCGCGATCTCATCTACGGAAAGCCATCGATCTTCCATCACTGACTCCAGTCGCGCATGGTCTCGTCCCATCCTGAACAGCCTCAGTCCTGATGGCTTCGTAAAAAGTCCGGATGCTGCGTTGCGCTGCATCCTTCGTCACTGCGGCGTACCGCTAAGTACGCCTCATTCCTCAGGATTTGCGCGCCTTGCCTGCGGAGCTTTTTACGAAGCCATCCTCAACCAGATGTTTTTCGACTTTTTACGGGACCATCAGTCCTGACGGCTTTGAAAAAAGTGCGGTGCAGGATAGCCCCATTGGCTTCCATCGGGCCCGAACAGGACGGACTGGCATACAGTATACGAAAGTCGGAGTGCCTGTCAAAGGGTTTTTCCGAGTTGGGGCGCTTCCCATGATCTCTGTGCTTGACCGGCCGGGCAATACTGGCTATAAAATGACGAATATATATAAGAAAACGAAATCCATGGAGGGAATTCAGTCATGTCTCCGGATGCCCTGCTGGTGAATATTCCCCTTTTTCAGGCCTTGTCAGCCGCAGACAAGGCACGGCTTGTCAGTTCCATACAACGGCAGAGCATCAAAAAAAACGAAGTTCTTTTTAACAAGGGTGACGAAGGAACCACACTCTACGTTATTATCCGGGGCTCAATAAAGATTGTTCTTCCCCCGCCCTCGCCGCTGGGTGAGGAAGTGGTGCTGGCCGTTTTTTCGGACAGTGATTTTTTTGGTGAAATGGCTCTGCTGGACGGCATGCCCCGGTCGGCCGACGCCGTGGCATGTGAAGACTCGGAACTGTGTGTGCTCAACCGGACCGATTTTGTCGCTTTTCTTCAGAACAACCCGGCCGCGATTCAAGCGATCCTCACATCGCTTTCACTTCGCCTCAGAAAGACTGACGACTTCCTCCAGGACACCTGTTTCCTCAATGTTTCCGGAAGGCTGGCAAAAAAATTGCTTCAGTTGGTCGAAGAACACGGCAACGAAGAGCAGAACGTGGGATCCTTCGAACTTCCTCTCACCCAGTCGGATCTGGCCAGAATGGTGGGTGCTTCCCGTGAAAGCATCAACAAAGGGCTGCGTGTTCTCCGGGAAAAGGGGCTGATAACCGTGCAGGGCGGCACCTTTACCATACACAACATGCTGCGTCTGAAGCGACGCGTCAAATAGAGACCGGAGCCTCACTCACCGGCGAAAGATGATAGGGTGCAGCGACCGAGTCCGCTCTCGGGGACGGGCTCCGGCGGAACATATCGGCCCGCGGTTACACACCCTGAAGGTGATGACCGTCACTGAAAAGATGCAATGCCGGGTTGGTCAATGAAAAACTACATCCTCGCCCTCGATCAGGGAACAACAAGCTCACGAGCCATTCTGTTCGATCGGTCGGGCATGGTTGTCGCCGTTGCCCGGAAAGAGTTCAAACAGTACTATCCACACCCGGGGTGGGTTGAGCATGACCCCCGGGAGATCATGGAATCACAAATCACCGTAGCCAGAGAGGTTCTCGACAGGAACGGTATTTCAGCCGCCAGTGTCGCCGCCATCGGGATTACCAACCAGCGGGAAACTACCATACTCTGGGATCGAACAACAGGCGCTCCCGTTTTCAATGCCATCGTCTGGCAGGACCGCCGAACGGCTGACTTCTGTGAAACCCTTCGAAACCGGGGGTACGAAGCTCTGGTACACAACAAGTGCGGTCTCGTTATCGACGCCTATTTTTCGGGAACCAAGCTGCGCTGGCTCCTGGAGAATGTCCCCGGAGCCCGGGAAAAAGCAGAAGCGGGAATCCTTGCCTTCGGAACCGTCGACAGCTGGCTTGTCTGGAACCTGACGGGCGGCCGCGCGCATGTAACGGACACGACAAATGCCAGTCGAACCATGCTCTTCGATATCAACCGCCTTGAATGGGACGGGGAGCTTCTCTCGCTCATGGACATACCCGCGCCGTTGATGCCGCAGGTGGTGTCTTCAAGCGAGGTGTATGGTGAAACAGACCCCGCGTTTTTCGGCACGGCAATTCCCATTGCCGGAATCGCAGGTGACCAGCAGGCGGCTCTGTTCGGACAGGTCTGCCTGAAGCGAGGTATGATAAAGAACACCTACGGGACAGGGGCTTTCGTCATGATGCACACCGGCGCGCGGCGTGTACAATCAAGGAACAATCTATTGACCACCGTTGCCCTTACCGGAAACGGTACCACTGCCTATGCCATGGAAGGCAGTATTTTCGTGGCCGGAGCCGTGGTTCAATGGCTTCGCGACGGACTGGGAATCATCAAGAAATCCGAGGATATTGAACCGCTGGCCCTGTCTGTTCCCGACAACGGAGGTATCGTCCTCGTTCCGGCCCTGACCGGTCTCGGAGCCCCACACTGGAATCCCTACGCCCGGGGAACCATTTCGGGCATAACCCGGGGGACCACGGCGGGCCATATCGCCCGGGCCGCCCTTGAAGGCATCGCCTTCCAGGTCCACGACGTCGTTTCCGCCATGATCATCGACTCGGCAATTGAAGCAGAGGAGCTCCGGGTGGATGGAGGCGCGGCCTCCAATGACACCCTGCTGCAGTTCCAGGCGGACATCCTGGGAATTCCCGTGGTGAGGCCCGTCGTGTCGGAGACAACAGCCCTCGGTGCCGCATCTCTTGCGGGTCTTGCCGTCGGTTTCTATTCCGGCATCGACGAGTTGGAAACAAACTGGAAGAAAGACAGGGTTTTCTATCCCTCGACGGACTCGACGCGGACACGGGAATCCCTGAATGCCTGGCGGCGCGCCCTGGCCGGAGTCGCCTGCCTGTCAATCGGAAGCCCGACCGGGAACCCCCTGGAATGCAACGACTCTTCACGGGAGAGACACAATCATGATGAACAGAGATGACCTGCTCGCGAAGGTCGAAACCTGGAACGACGTCTGGGATTGCATTGTCATCGGCGGCGGAGCCTCGGGTCTGGGCGTCGCAATCGATGCAAGCGCCCGCGGCTACAGCTGTCTGCTGCTCGAACAATCCGATTTCGCCAAGGGAACATCAAGCCGCAGCACCAAGCTCATACACGGCGGCGTACGGTATCTGCAGCAGGGTGACGTGTCTCTCGTCATCGAAGCCCTCCACGAAAGGGGGCTGCTCAGGCAAAACGCGCCCCACCTGGTAGCCAACCAGCGTTTCGTCGTTCCAAGTTATGACTGGTGGGACGGCCCTTTTTACCGGGTGGGCCTGAAAGTGTATGATGTCATGGCAGGCAGGCTGGGGCTGGGCCCCTCGAAAAGCCTCTCCGGAAAAGAAGCTCTTGCGGCCATCCCCACTCTCAGGACGAAGGAACTCCGGGGGGGTATCGTCTACCATGACGGGCAGTTCGACGACGCGCGCCTGGCCGTCAACCTTGCCCAGACGCTGGCGGAAAAAGGAGGCACTCCCCTCAACTACATGAAAGTCACGGGACTCCTCAAAGCGGGTGACATGGTGAACGGCGTCACGGCCCGGGACATGGAAACAGGGAAGGAACTCGAAATATATAGCCGGGTCGTTATAAACGCGACGGGGGTTTTTGTTGATGACATACTGAAAATGGATAACCCCGCCGCCGAAGACATGGTCAAACCGAGCCAGGGGGTCCATCTTGTCGTGGACAAAACGTTTCTCCCCGGTGACACGGCAATCATGGTTCCCCACACCGATGACGGCCGGGTTCTTTTCGCCGTCCCCTGGCAGGGTAAGGTCGTTGTGGGAACCACGGACACGCCCGTGGAAAAGGCCGACCTGGAACCGAGGGCTCTTGACGAAGAGATTGAATTTATTCTTAATACGGCCGGAAAATACCTTGAAAAAGTACCCACCGAAAGTGATGTGCTCAGCGTTTTCGCCGGTCTGCGGCCTCTGGCCGCCCCGCCTGACGGAGGCACACCGACGAGAGAAATTTCCCGAAGCCACAAGGTGCTCGTTTCACCTTCGGGTCTGGTAACCCTGGCGGGGGGAAAATGGACCACCTATCGCAAAATGGGAGAGGATACCATCAACAAGGCCGCTCTCGTGGCGGGTCTGGAGGAACGCCCGAGCGCAACGACGAATCTGCGGATTCATGGCTGGCTGAAGCATCTCGATCCCCTGGATCCTTTGAGTTCATATGGATCCGACATTATTGCCCTTCGACGGATGATTCAGGGTAATCCAGCTCTCGCCGACCCGCTTGACCCCGCGTTACCTGTACTGAAAGCTCAGGTGGTCTGGGCGGTGAGAAAAGAAATGGCACGGACCGTAGAGGATGTTCTCTCCCGGAGAACCAGGGCGTTGATTCTCGACGCCAGGGCCAGCATCAGGATGGCGCCGGAAACGGCCAAAATAATGGCCGGAGAGTTGAAGCTCTCCAGGAAGTGGCAGAAAAACCAGGTCAGGGAATATACGGACCTCGCCCGGGGATATCTTCCGGGTGAGACATGACGTATCCGTCGTTTCCGCCCCGGTCGCGCCCGGAGAACCGGTGCAGGGCCGTACTTCCCGCAGGATGCCGTCAATCCTGCGAAAACGATTCTTCAAGAGATCTCAGCAGTCTGTAAAAATCGCCATTCCTGTCGATGTTCCTGTTTCGTACGAGCAGGGAATCAGGTTCTATGAGCTCGCTGAAGGGTATGCCGTCGATCTCGAGGTTGTCTCGCACGGTCACCATTTCACCTTTCCGTCCCTGTTCGATCAAACGGAAGGCGCCCACTCCCAGTTGGGACGTCAGCAGGACATCGTACAGCGACGGGGAATGCTGGCGGGTTTCATAACCCACCAGCTGGGGTTTGAAGCTTTTTTCCCTGCCCGTCTCCCTGTAGAGGCGGCTGAGTTCCCGGGCGATGCGGTCGCCTATTTTTGCCTCCGCCAATCGCGGGTTGCCGTGGCGATCCTGTTCAATGTGCTCCCTGTCTTCCGGCGGCAACATGTCGGCCAGCCCTTCGGCGATACAGAACACACCGTACCCTTTACCTATTTTTTCCCGCTTCAGGACGATTTCCAGAAGGTCTGACGCCAGTTCATGGGCCATGACAAAAGCCCGGCCCTCGTAGTCCTCGGGGATAACGGCCTTGGTTCCCCGTGCGAAGATGCTGGCCGCCGCGGTGTACCATCCGGCCCTTCGTCCCATGAGTTCCACCACATGATAACAGTTCGTGGCTTTCGCGTCGTCATAGAGGCCCCGTACCGATCTGCCCGCCGCTTCGGAGGCGGTTAAGAATCCGAAGGTCCAGGGAATGCCGAAATAGTCGTTGTCGATGGTTTTGGGAACATGGACTATGGAGCCCTGAAAGCACATATCGGGCATGTTCTCCTGGCGTAACAGTGCTATTTCATAGAGATAATTTCCTGTTTTGAGGGTGTCGTCGCCGCCGATGGAAATGACGGCGCCTATTTTCAAATATTCAAACGCATTGAGGACGTTGACAAGTTTTTCTGTTTTTGTCGGATTCTTCAGGTCGTCGGGGGCGGTGATGCCTCTGCCGGGATTGGCCCGGGATGTTTTCAGATAAAAGCTGTTCACGTCGAGAACATCGGAAATCACCTCCCGGGTAAGGGTAGCGTAATGTTTTCCCGGAACGAGCTTAAAGGGGTCCACCTCCTGGAGAAATTCGAAGCCGTTATAAAATCCTGTTACCTGGACACCCCGGTCCAGAAACTGTTTGGCAGCCCCGGCAAGAACCCGGTTCGAACCCGGGGCCGGGCCGCCCGAATGCAGTATGCCCACCCTCAGACCTCCTGAGCGGAGCCGCTGTATGGCGGGAGTGATATGTTCCGGATCGGTACTAACGGCAGGAACGGTTGCCATGGTATATCCTCCTATCGTGTATAACGCGTGACACAGCGGCACGGCCGCCGTTACCGTGTCACGCTTCACGGTTTCCCTGCGGCAGAGGTCCTCATCCAGTTGTCCGCGAGGGACATTGCAAGGATGGTGTCGTCCATGGAGTGACCATGGTAGTCTTCGGTCACTACCAAACCGTCGGCGAACCGGGTATTTACAGACCGTCTGGTTCCCGCCGTCATGGCCCTGTAGCCCTTCCTTCCCATCAGGGTCATGTGCTCCAGGTAGACACGGAACATACGGCATACAAAGGCCCACTCCTCGGTCCGGGCGCCACCGAACGTCACTGGGAGGTTCAAATCCTTCGATCGCCCGTCAAGCGCTTCAAAGAGAGTCGGAAGCTCCTGCCCGAGCAGGAGGGAAACGGTGTGCCGAAACTGGCTTTCCCAGGCGTGTCTTTCGTCGTTATCCCCCCCCCATGTCATTGTTGTTTCACCTGAAACACCGTTCCGCTGTTCAGGGAGTGCTCCTTTCCGTTTTCTGACAAAAATCACCCTCCCGCAGTCTGGGGAAAGGCTGTATTGCTGTAGAGGTATTCTACTTTCTCCTTGTGCTTCATCTCTTCAGAAGCGATCCGCAACAGCATATTCTTCACATCTCCCCGGGGATGCAAGTCGGCGAGTGACCGGTAGAAGGTATAGGAATTGAGCTCCCGGTGGGCCGCGACGAGGTAGACATCCTTGCTTTCCATGTTCTTTTCAATATCCGGAGCATCGAGGTGTTCGGCTATTTTGTAGTCGATGAATTCGACCATTCTGAGACCGCCGCTTCCAGCTGTACCGGCCTTGTACTGCATGAGGAACTCCTTGTGTTTTTTTTCCTCCTTCGAAAGAAAGTCAAGCGTTTCCCGTGCCGTTTCGTCCTCGACCCGGCTGTAGAGATCCCGGTAAAATGCGCAGGCTTCTTCTTCTCTCTCAATCGCGATGTCGATGACGTCATCCAGCTTCCTGTTTTTCATCACAATGCTCCTTTCTCCTCGGTTGATGTTCGTGTAGGAAGCGGCGGCAATCAAGCCGGTCCTTTGTTAAAGAGGTCCTCCAGCCGCTTCCGGACGCTGGAACCGTCATACCCCAGCCGGCACGATGTCAGAGCTTTCGTTTCAATGTCTGGGCGGCCCGGTGAATTATATCCCAGGCGCCACCGTAGGGTGGAGAATAGGCGAAATCAAGGTACCCTATTTCGTCTAAATCCATCCCGGCCCAGAGACAGGCCGACAGGGTGTTGATTCTGCCCACCGCACCGCCGTTGCTCGCAGCCTGGGCCCCGAGGAGCTGTCCCGTAAAGCGGTCCGCCGTCAGTTTCAGGCCCATCCGTGTCCGGCCGGCCATAGTAGGAGAGCTGAAAGTCTCCCAGGTGATGTTGCTTACAGGATCATAGCCGCTCTTGCGAGCCTCGCTTTCATCGATGCCCGTGGCAGCCAGTTCCAACCCGAAAAGCTTGAAGCTCTGCGCTCCTACCACACCGGGGAAACGCATGGGATAACCGCCTATGGTGCTCCCGGCTACACGGCCCTGTTTGTTGGCGACGTCCCCCAGGGGAACGTTGATCCATTCTTTACTGATCCTGTGGAAAACCTCGGCACAGTCACCGGCGGCGAATATCTCTTCCCGGGCCGTTCTCTGTGAGAAGTTGACCTTCAGGGCGCCCGACGATCCCAAGGCGAGACCGGCTTCCGCAGCCAGGGTTGTTTCAGGCCTGACACCCAGGCCGAAGATAATGATATCCGCCGTCAGTTCCCCATCTGTAGTCAGCAGTCGAAGCCTTCCGTCCGATTCCTTCTCAACGGCCCGGGGCATGGTTTCCATTATGAATGACACGTCGTGGCGCAACAGTTCATCGAGGGCATACCGGGACAACTCGTCATCCCACCGGTTGACGGGCAGGGTACCTCGGTGAACCACGGTGGTATCGATTCCCCTCATGCGAAAGGCCTCCGCCAATTCCATGCCGATGAACCCGGCTCCCACGATAACCGCCTTTTTGCACTGTCTTTTTTCAAGCCAGGTTTTGATCCCGATACCATCGGAAAGATTCTTGAGAACAAAAATTCCCTCCAGGTTCTCGCCGGGTATACCGGGCATGACCGCCCTGGTTCCCGTTGCCACAACGAGCGTGTCATAGGCTACGGATTTTCCATTCGATGTTCTGACGACACCCCTGTCCGGTTCGATCGCTTCAACGGCTGTTTTGAGGTGCACATGAATGCCCGACGCGGCAAATTCCTCCGGTGTTCTGGCCACGAGCCCCTCGGCTTCCTTGATTACATCACCGATGTAATAGGGCATCGGTCAGGCCCCGTACGAAACGAACTCTCCCGCCTCAAATATCTGTATTTCCAACGATGGGTCCCGCCGCCTCGCTTCAGCCGCCGTTGCAGGGCCACCGGCGGCTCCTCCGATAATAACCAGTCGTTTCCCCATGGTTTGTTCCTCCCTTACGTTATGTTTTCTGTCGCTTGCAGATCAGAATCCATACAGTGGCTCCCGCAACCATTACGAGGCACAGAACCTGGCCCATGGTCAGGAAACCAAACAACAATCCGAGATGGGCATCGGCCTCTCTGAAGAATTCAATAAAAAAGCGAACGGTTCCATACCCTGCCACATAGAGGGCAAGGATCGAACCCTCCTTCCAGTCCCTCTTCCTCACTGACCAGAGAAGAGCAAAAAGAAGCAGGCCTTCGAAGAAAGCCTCATAGAGCTGTGAGGGATGACGGAGGCTTTTCGTCACGTCCGCGGGAAAATACATGCCCCAGGGAACGGTGGTGACCCTTCCGTAGAGTTCCCCGTTGATGAAATTCCCGACCCGCCCGAAAGTATATCCCAAGGGAACGGCGGATACAATGAGATCCATGAACCTGAAAAACCGAACTTTCCGGCGGCGGCAGAAGAAAAAAGTCGCCAGGAAAACACCCAGCGCTCCACCGTGATACGACAACCCGCTTATACCGGTAAACCTGAACCCGCCGGACCATGTAAAAGGCAGAACTATCTCCAGGGGACGGACGGCAAAATAGGACACGTCATAGAAAAGAACATAGCCCAGCCGTGCTCCAACCAGGAGTCCCACAATTGCCCAGATAAAAAAATCCTGAATTGTTTCCTTTGAGTATCCGTACCTTTCTGTCCGGAGTCTGTACATCACAAGCAGGTAAGTACAGAGAAAGGCTGCCAGGTACATGAGGCTGTAGTACCGAAGCTGAAAGGAGCCGACGCTGATCAGGACCGGATCGATCGACGCGGGAAGGTTCTGCCAGCGTTGCAGGAGTTCGTCCATCAGACGTCACTCACAGCCTCTCCCCACCCTCTCCGTGAGGGGCGGATGACGAGGCATCGTGGTGTGGGACCTACTTGCAGGTACCGCAGGACGTTGCGGCGCAACCGGCACATCCGCCGCCTCCTGAACCACTCATCCCCGAAAAATCTGAGTATGACGGTTCTCTTTTCGACCTGCACCGGGACATCAGTTTTTCCGCACCTACATGGCTGCAGAGAGGACATTCAACGTCGCAGTCCCGATCCCGCATCGACCCGAGCCGTTCAAAATCATTTTTACACGCTTCACATCGATATTCGTAAATTGGCATGGCCCTTCTCCCCTCCCGAAACAGTATGGACAGTCCTGTCACAAGCACCGTGTCTTCTTCCTCAGAGGGATTTCAATATGACCGGTCCCGGAGTTCATCCACGTAGAGTTCCGCCTGGTAGGCGGCCGTGGCTCCGTCTCCGCAGGCGGTTACGATCTGCCGAAACGGTTTGACTACACAGTCACCGGCCGCAAAAAGTCCCCGCTCAGACGTTCGCATCTGACTGTCGGTAACAATATAACCACCTCCGTCGGTGGTTACAAGTCCCCTGATGAAATCTGTCAGGGGATCCAGGCCGATAAAAATAAATACTCCTTCCACGGGAAGAGTTATGTATGCATCGGTACCTTTGAGCTTCTTCACCCGAAGCCTTGTGACACCGGTATCTCCTTCGATCCTGTCCACAACACCGTCCCAGCAGAAATCGATCTTGCTGTTCGCGGATGCTCGTTCCTGAAGAATCGCCGACGCCCGAAGCCGGTCTCGACGATGCACGATGGTTACCCTGTCGGCAAATTTCGTCAGATACAGCGCCTCCTGGACAGCCGTGTTACCCCCTCCCACAACGGCCACGGACCGGTTTCGATAGAAGGGACCATCACAGGTGGCACAGTAGGACACACCCCTGCCGATGAATTCTTCTTCGCCGGGAACGCCGAGGGATCTCCACCGGGCCCCGGAAGCGACAATGACCGACAGAGACCGGTATGACGCGAGATTGGTGTTGATCGTCCACCCTTCCACGGCTCCCAGAGACGTTTTTTCAAGCGAAAGGACATCTTCCGCCCTCGCCTCCGCGCCGAAGCTCAGGGCCTGCGTCCGGAGCCTGTGGTGAAGTTCAAAACCGTTCACCTCGGGAATGCCGGGATAATTTTCCACTATATCGGTGACGGTAACCTGACTCACGGTGGATGATCCTTCCAGAACCAGTGTTTTCATGGCCGACCGCGAGGTGTACAGCGCCGCCGTCAAGCCCGCCGGCCCCGCTCCTATAATGAGACAGTCAAACACATCATCCGGTATTGTGCTATCATTCATGTATCCACTCCTCTTTTGCGTGGTTCCGCTTTCGCCGGCTATTGTCGGTGACCTTTGTCGTTGCGCGAACCGGTCAGCCCTTGATACAGGCTACGGCCTTCATGCGGGCGACTTTCCGTGAAAGTCCCGCCTCATGAACGACATTGATGACTTCATGAATGTTTTTATAGGCTTCCGGTATCTCCTCCCGAAGGGTTCCTCTACCCGAGGCCATGACGATAACGCCTTGTTTCTCCAGGTCAGCCGCCACGGACCTTCGGGCGCTCACTTTTTTCGCCTGAGTCCTGCTCATTACCCGCCCCGCCCCGTGGCAGGTGCTGCCGAAGGTTTCCCGCCAGGCCTGTTCGGTTCCGGCAAGCAGGTAGGAGCCGGACCCCATGTCTCCCGGTATAAGAACGGGCTGACCCACCGACCGGTAGCGATCGGGGAGAGCGGGATGCCCCGGGGGACGGGCCCGGGTTGCTCCCTTACGGTGAACACACACACGCTTTTCAACACCCTCGACGAGACAGTCCTCGATGGTGGCGATGTTGTGACACACATCGTAGACCAGGCGCATGCCCATATCCCGGGGTGAGCGATCGAGAACGCTCTGAAATACTTTGGACGCAAGGTGCATGAGAACCTGTCGGTTGGCCCAGGCATAATTGGCGGCGCAGGCCATTGCCGCAAGGTATTCCCTTCCTTCCCCGGACTGGATGTAAGCGCAGGCAAGCTGGCGGTCTGGAAGGTCGAAGTCCCGTGACTGCCTTTTCTTTACCATCCGCGCAAGGTATTCGTCACAGATCTGATAGCCGAGTCCCCGTGATCCCGAATGGATCATGACCACAACCTGTCCCGGTTCGATACCGAACGCCCGGGCCGCTTCACGATCGTATACCTGATCGACTACTTCTATCTCAAGAAAGTGATTCCCCGACCCCAGGGTGCCCAGCTGGTCCAGCCCACGCTCGAGGGCCCGGTCGCTGAGACAGTCCGGATCGGCGCCCTCCATGACACCTCCATCTTCCGTGGCCGTGAGATCTTCCGGTGTTCCGTAGCCGTGTCCGACAGCCCATTGGGCGCCTTCCCGAAGAACCTTTTTGACTTCTCCCCGAGTCAGGCGGATAGTTCCCCGGGAACCCACGCCGCTGGGAACGGTGTTGAAGAGCGCCACAACGAGGGATTTCAGATCGTGCTGAATTTCTTCGTACTTCAGGTTAGTCGCCAGAAGCCGAACTCCGCAGTTGATATCATATCCCACCCCGCCGGGGGATACGATTCCTTCGTTCAGGTCAAAGGCTGCCACGCCGCCGATAGGAAACCCGTATCCCCAGTGCATGTCGGGCATGGCCATGGAGGCGCCCTGGATACCGGGAAGATGGGCCACATTGGACACCTGTCGGGGACTTTCTTCCTTTCGTATGTCCCGCATCAGGCGTTCGCTCGCATAGAGCAGCCCCGGAACGCGCATACCTCCCCGGGCCGGTATTTTCCACCGGAATTCATCTATTTGTTCGATGGTAATGTCAGACATCAAGAATCACCTGCCCTTTCAAACCACCCGCATCGCCGCCGGTGACACGGGCCCCGTGGTAGGTGACGGCTTTGAGTTCCTGTGTGATAGCATGGCGGTCGGCGTCAAAGGTCTCCCCCAGGACCCGGCCGGAACAACGGTGTTCATCCAGGTGGTCGATGATAACCCGTTTAGTCAAAAAACCACGGCCATTGGCGAGATAAAGAAGTTCTCGCAGAACATTGACCATGAGTTCCTCCCGATCTCCCCCTTCCGCAGAAAAAAAATATTCTTCCCTGAAAGAAAGGGTTTCCGGATCAGTCATGCAGGCCGTGAGGGCGGCCCCGGCATTTTCAAAAAGATCCTCCAGGTCTGTTCCGTAAAACTCCAGGCCCAGGTCCGCCGTATGATCTGTGATTGTATAAGGAGGGTGCGCCATGTCACATCCCTTGTCACTCCGTCTCGTCAGGTCCCGTATCGGCGCCGGGAAAGTCTTCTTCCAGTTCCGTATCCTCCCCGGCGTCAGTTTCTTCAGAATCGATGTCTGATTCTTCGTCCCGCTCCGCACTGGCCAGGCCCGCAAGCCGCTCATCGGGATCGAGATCGATCAGTTTCACTCCCTGGGTGCTCCGATGGAGGAGTGAAATATCCTCTACCTTCAATCGAATGATATTGCCGGCATTACTGATAAGCATGACATCCTCGCCGTCGGCAACCTGCAGGACACGGGTTACGGGGCCGACCCGGGGCGTCGTCTTGAGGTTTATGATTCCCTTGCCTCCCCGCCGCTGGAGCCGATATTTAGATACGTCGGTCCGTTTACCGAACCCCCGTTCTGAAACGGTAAGGATCGATTTGCCGCCGGACAGAATTTCCATTCCCACCACCTGGTCATCGGGATCCATGCGAATACCCATCACACCACGGGCGGTCCTTCCCATGGGTCGCACATCGGTCTCTTTGAACCGGATGGAATACCCCTGTTGCGTCCCAAGGAAAACATTCCGCTCGCCGTCGGTCAGATGAACATCGATGAGCTCGTCGCCGTCATCCAGCGTGAGGGCGATAATACCGACGACCCGCGGGTTCGAGTAGGCGAGAAGATCCGTTTTTTTCACCACGCCCCGGCGGGTTGCCATGATTACATACCTGTCTTCGACGAAATCCCTGACAGGAAGAGCCGCCGTAACGCGTTCATCCTTGGCGATGTCGATAAGGTTGACCACGGCCTTGCCCTTTGCCGCCCGGCTCGCTTGAGGAATCTGGTATACCTTGAGCCAGTACACCCTGCCCTGATTTGTGAAAAAGAGAATGTAGCTGTGGCTGGAGGCAATGAATATCCGCTCAACAAAATCGTCGTCCTTCGTCCCCATAGCCATTTTCCCCTTGCCGCCCCGGCGCTGGCTTGTGTAGAGGCTGATGGGATTGCGCTTTATATACCCCTGGTTAGAAATCGTAACGGCCATGTCCTCTTCGACAATCATATCTTCGATATCGATTTCTTCACTGTCGTGGACAATTTCCGTTCGCCGGGCATCACCAAAGCGCTTTTTGATATCTTCCAGTTCTTCCTTTATGATGTTCATTATTTTTCCGACATCGGCCAGAATACCTTCGAGATCGCGTACCAGAGCCGCGATATCCCTGTGTTCTTCCCTGATTTTATCTCGTTCAAGACCGGTAAGCCGTTGCAGGCGCATGTCAAGAATGGCCTTGGCCTGGGTTTCGGTGAGACCGAAGCCTGCTATAAGGCGTGTCTGTGCTTCTTGTGGACTCGAGGATGCCCGTATGGCCGCCACCACTTCGTCGATGGCGTCAAGGGCAATAATGAGACCTTCCAGTATATGAAGGCGTTCCCGGGCCCGGGCCAGGTCGAAACGTGTTCGCTTCGTCACCACCTCTCTACGGAATGTTATAAATTTCTGAAGTATTTCCTTGAGGTTAAGAACCGCCGGCTTTCCCTGATCGATGGCCAGCATGATGATGCCGAAGGTGGACTCCATGGAGGTCTGCTTGTAGAGCTGGTTGAGAATCACACCGGACATCTCATCCCGCTTCAAGTCGATGACCACCCGCATGCCTTCCCGGTCGGACTCGTCCCGAAGGTCGGTTATACCGTTGATTTTCTTTTCTTTAACCAACGCGGAAATTTTTTCTATGAGTGACGCCTTGTTGACCATGTAGGGCAGTTCCGTGACAACGATACTTTCCTTGTCGCTCCTGGCGTTCCTCTCAACGAGAGCGCGGGCCCGTATGCGGATTATGCCCCGGCCCGTCCGGTAGGCGGAAACAATCCCCCCCCGGCCATTGATAAAACCGGCGGTGGGAAAATCGGGACCCTGTATGTACCGCATCAGTTCCTCGACGGTCAGTGCCGGATTCTCGATGAGAGCGATGAGACCGTCGCAGACCTCAACCAGATTGTGAGGGGGAATATTTGTGGTGACACCGACGGCGATTCCCGAAGAACCATTCAGAAGAAGCTCGGGGATTTTGGCGGGAAGAACCGTTGGTTCCTCCAATGCTTCGTCGTATGTAGGATTAAAATCTACCGTGTCCTTGTCAATATCGGCGAGCATTTCCTCGGCGATACGGGCCATCCGGATTTCCGTGTAGCGCATGGCCGCCGGTGGGTCGCCGTCGATGGAACCGAAATTTCCCTGGCCATCGACGAGGGGGTAACGCATGGAAAAATCCTGGGCCATCCGGACAATGGTGTCATAGGCGGCGGAATCACCGTGAGGGTGATATTTACCAATGATGTCACCGACAATACGAGCCGATTTTTTGTATGGTCTGTTCCATCGGTTCCCCAGTTCAGCCATGGCAAAAAGCGCCCTGCGGTGAACGGGTTTCAATCCATCCCGCACATCGGGGATGGCCCGACCGATGATGACGCTCATGGCATAGTCCACGTAGGACTTTCTCATCTCATCTTCTATGTTTACCGGAAGTTTCCGCTGCTTTAACTGATCCATTCCTTTTTCTTCCTCTCCTCCTTGTTCCTCCCCACGGTACAGGGGGGCGTGCCCGAAGGTCGGACACCCCCCATCCGTCGGGGGGCCTGCCTTCGACGCTCAACCCCGCTCAGGCATTTACACATCAAGATTTGACACGTTCAGGGCATTTTCGTAAATAAACTCTCGTCTCGGTTCGACCTGATCTCCCATGAGGGTTGAAAAAATCAGATCCGCCGCCACGGCATCTTCAATCTTTACCTGGAGCAGGGTTCGACGCTCGGGGTCCATCGTGGTTTCCCACAATTGCTCGGGATTCATTTCACCAAGACCTTTGTAGCGCTGGAGGGAGAATCCTTTTTTACCGATCCGGACAATTGAGTCGATGAGCTGTTTCATCGTGTGAACAGGAGTCCCTGAAGCATCGTCGGCTCGCGTTCCTTCAAAGACGCGGTAGGGAGGTTCGCCAAGCGGTTCCGTCTGTTTGAGGAGGGCTCGCGTTTCCGCAAATTTCGGCTGCGCAAAAATATCCCTGTCTATCCAGGTCATGTTGTCGCTTCCGTTTTCCCTGATGTTGAAGAGAAGTCTCCAGCCGCCATGTTCGAGATCATCCTCTGTCCAGTATGTCCGGACCTCGTCGCCGATAGCGCCGGCTATTCTTTTTCCCAGTTTCATCAGAACATCGCGGTCGGAAAAATCCGTTACAGAAAAAATGGGGTCTCCGGCCAGGAGTTCAACGACCCTCCTGTTTTTTCCCGTGCGGTGGAACTTGTCGAGAATAGTATCGATCCGCATTCCCTTTCTGAGTATCGCAAGAAGCCGGGAACCGGCCAAGCGAACGCCGCTTTCATTCTCCAGGTGTGCTTTCCGGACGCCGTTTTCAAGAATATACCGCTCCATTTCCTCCTCGTTTCCGATATATATGACTTTTTTGTTGTCCAGGACCCGAAAGAGAGGCGGTTGGGCTATATAGAGAAAACCCCGTTCGATAAGTTCCCTCATGTACCGGAAAAAGAAGGTGAGCAGCAGTGTTCGTATGTGCAGCCCGTCAATGTCGGCGTCGGTCATGATAACTACCTTGTGATACCTGAGCCTGCTTATATCGAAATCATCCTCACCGATACCCGTTCCCAGGGCGGTGATGATGACCTTGATCTCATTGTTTCCCAACATTTTGTCAAATCGTGCCTTTTCGACATTGAGTAATTTACCTCGAAGGGGAAGAATGGCCTGGTTCCGGCGATCCCTGCCCTGTTTTGCCGATCCGCCTGCCGAATCACCCTCCACGATATACAGTTCACTGAGAGCCGGGTCCTTCTCTTGGCAGTCAGCCAGTTTTCCCGGAAGGGCCGATACTTCGAGAGACGATTTTCTTCGTGTAAGCTCCCGGGCGCGGCGGGCGGCCTCACGGGCACGGGCGGCCTCGGTTGACTTCGAAACGATTTGGCGGGCCACGGCTGGATTTTCTTCAAAAAAAACGCTCATTTTCTCATACACGACCGCTTCAACGAGACCTTTGACATCGCTGTTTCCGAGTTTCGTCTTTGTCTGACCCTCGAACTGTGGTTGCCGTAACTTGACGCTGATAACACAGGCCAGGCCTTCCCTCACATCCTCACCCTTGAGAGACATCTTTCCGTTTTTCAGAAGTCCCGCACTGAAAGCATAAGAATTGATCACCCGCGTCAGGGCAGACCTGAATCCTATAAGGTGTGTCCCGCCCTCGGTAGTATTGATACTGTTGGCATAGGAAAACACATTTTCCATGTAGGAATCGTTGTATTGAAGAGCCAGTTCGACCTGGAAGTCTTCACGCTCCCCACTGATATAGATCGGTTTTTTGTGAAGCGGTTTTTTGTTTCGGTTCAGGTAATCAACAAAAGAGACAATTCCTCCTTTGTAAAAAAACTCGTTTACCTTCTCGCTCCGTTCGTCCTTCAGAACAATTTTTACTCCTCGGTTCAAAAAGGCAAGTTCTCTCAAACGGTTGGACAATACATCAAAGCTGTAGTCAATATTATCGAATATGTCTTTGTCCGGCGTGAAGGTGATTTTCGTTCCCCGCCGGCGAGTTGTGCCCGTTTCTTTCAGTGGCGCCCGCGGGACACCCCGCTCGTATTCCTGGCGGTACACCTTGCCATCCCGCCAGATTTCGAGTTCCAGTGAACTGGACAGGGCATTCACCACAGAGACGCCGACACCATGCAGGCCACCGGATATTTTATAGCTGTCGTTACTGAACTTTGCCCCCGCGTGAAGTTTCGTCATGACAACCTCCGCGGCTGAGACGTTTTCAGTCTTGTGCCTATCGACAGGGATGCCTCGTCCGTTGTCACTCACCATGATACTGTTGTCGATCCTGATTTTGACTTCGATACTGTCGCAGTACCCCGCCGAAGCCTCGTCAACACTGTTATCCACGACTTCGTAGACAAGATGGTGGAGTCCATCTTTCGATGTACTTCCGATATACATGGCGGGACGCTTGCGAACCGCCTCAAGTCCTCCAAGTACTTTAATATTATCAGCAAGATATCCTTCAGACACGCCGTTTTCCTCTTATTTTCCTTGTATTGTAATAGGCATGATGATGCCCAGGTATGTCTCATCATCGGGAATCCGGACAACGCCCGGCCCTCCCGTACTCCTCATTTCAAAGGTAACCACATCACTGTCGATACCCTCGATACTCTCGATCAGGTATCGAATATTATAACCTACTGAAAAGGTTCCGTTCTTGAAATCGACGTCTAGTTCCTCATTCGCTTCCCCCAGATCAGGATTTGTTGAATTCAGCTTCATGCTTCCGTCACGAAGTGTTATGACGACACCGCTGAAATGTTCCGTCGACATAACGGCCATCCGCCTCAGCGACTGCATCATTTTTTTCTTCTCTATCCGAACGGAAACGCCCCTGTCCTTCGGTATAACGCGCCTGTAGTCAGGATACTGGGCATCGACAAGGCTGACCCGTAACATGGAGCCCTGTTGCCTGACCACACAGACATGATTCCGGATCCCCACATCCACCGTACCGGTTCCTTCTCCATCCTCGACCATCTTTCGAATTTCATTCAGACCTTTTCTCGGGATTATAACGCCCTCAACAGTACTGTCATCATCAATCCGCTCGTGATCAGAAGGGATGTCCCGGCGCACCAGGGCAAGACGGTGGCCATCGGTGGCAACCATCTCACAGGTCTTGCCCTCTTTCTTAAAAAAAGCTCCGTTGAGGCTCGACCTGTTTTCGTCGGCAGACGCGGCATAAAAGGTCTGAAGGATCATATTCCGGAGAAATTTCGCTGGAAGGGTAAAGAATGACACATCGTCCTCCAGGCGAACTTCCGGGAATTCCTCAGCCGATATTCCCGACATGCGATACTCGGCGTTACCGGACACGATATGGGCCTGATGGTTTTCCGTTGTTTTGAAAAAAACCGTGTCACCATCCATTTCACGAACCATTTCATGTAGTTTTTTAGCATTCAGGGTAATCTCTCCCCCCGACAGGATGCGTGCTTCATAGTCGGCGACAAGGCCTATCTCCCGATCGGTCGCTACAATTCGAATCATGCTGTCACCGGCTTTGATAAGAATGTTATTGAGAATCTGTATGGTCGTCTTCCGTTCAACAATTCCCAGGGTCCTTTGAACAGCTTCCTGAAACACATGCCGATCCACAGTAAATTCCATTTCATCACCCTATTCTTTATAATTTTAAAAAAAATAGTAATAGTAGTAGAATCTGTTGATAGCCTTGAAAACCGTCTCTCTCACGCGAAATTACTGTTTTTTCCTATCTCCTGTTCTGTTGATGGTTCAGTGCTTTCTTTGTAGTGTTTCCTCAATATCCTCAACAATGCTTCTCAGAGATCCATCGCGGGTGAGCAGATTTTTAATTTTGTTGTTTGAATATATGACCGTTGAGTGATCACGACCTCCTATCTTTGAACCGATATCAGGAAAGGATGCGCTCGTTATTTTGCGGGACAGAAACATGGCGACCTGGCGAGCGAGCACGACATCCTTGTTTTTTTTCTGTGATTTCAAGTCGGCGATTTTTATGTTGAATTTTGAAGCCACTACCTTGACCACATCTTCAACGGTCAGATCCTGTTTTTTCGTATGCTTCAGGAGTTTTTTCATAACATCCCGTATGGTCTCGCTCGTTATTTCAGTTCCCGTCAGGGAGGAAAAAGCGGCTATCCTCGTCAGGATACCCTCCAGTTCCCGTATGTTTGAATCACCCACAGAGGCGATGTAATGAATAACGTCATCGGGAATGACAATAGCATTTTCAGCGGCCTTTTTTCGTATGATGGCAATCCGTGTTTCCATTTCGGGCGGCTGGATATCGGCTATGAGGCCCCATTCAAAACGTGAACAGAGGCGGGCTTCGAGGTTTTGAATTTCCTTTGGGAACTTATCGCTTGTAACAACAATCTGCTTACCCGAGTCATGAAGGGTATTAAAGGTGTGGAAGAATTCCTCCTGGGTCCGTTCTTTCCCGGCTATAAACTGTATATCATCGATGAGAAGGCAATCAATCTTCCGGTATTTTTCCCTGAATTCGGGCATCTTGTCATACCGTATAGAGTTGATAAGTTCGTTCATGAACTCCTCGGCTGAAACATAGAGAACATGTTTTTTCGGGTAAAGAGCGACTGTAAGGAGGCCGATGGCGTTGATAAGATGGGTTTTCCCAAGACCGACACCTCCATAGATGAACAGGGGGTTGTAATTGTGGGCTGGTTGTTCCGCTACGGAGCGGGCCGCCGCATGGGCAAACTGGTTTGATGTTCCAACAATAAACCGCTCAAAGCTGTAATGAGGATTCAGGGACGACAGCATTCTCTGGTGTGCGGGGGATCTGTCCTGAGGTGACGATCCCTCCTCGGAAACCGGTGTAATCTTCTGAGCGTTATCGCCTTTGAAGGATTTCTGTATGGCGAATGAAACAGATGCCGCCGTGGCGGTTACGGTCGAAATCGCGTCAGATATGATGGGATAGTAATTATCGACGATCCAGTCCCGGAAAAATTTATTTGGCACCGACAGAGTTACCGTATTGTCTTCGAGAGAAACGATTTTGATTGGTTTTATCCATGTTTCGAAGTTTTGCTTCGTTATATTTTCCTTAATAATTTTGATACTTTCAAGCCAGATGGTTTCCAATGTTCCTGCAATCCTATCAACAGTCTTATCAACAGGTGTTGATACGTGGTCGTTCTATCCGTTCTGATGCCTGTTCTCGCGTCGTGTCCAGCGTTATGGTTCTTCCGGACAGCACGACCCCGGCGCTTCAGGCAGCGGGTTTTTCTTCGAAGAATCAGTTGCTACACGGCGCTATTGGGGATCCATGGAGGCTATGAAATCGATGATTCTGTTCAGTTCATCCGTTGACAGATATCGAATTTCAAGTGAACCGCCCCGCTTTTTCGGTTTTATGGTAACCCGGGCCATGAGTTTTTGAGACAGCATCGTTTCCAGGTCCTGAAGCGCGGAATCCTTCGGGTCCTGTTTCTTGTCCGTATCTCCCTGTCTCTGCCTCTGCCTCGCCCGCTGCTCGGCTTCCCGTACGGACAGTTTTTTGTCGATGATTTCCTTGAGGAGACTCATCTGATGGGCGGCCGTTTCGAGGGTAAGAAGCGCCCGGGCATGTCCGGCCGATATGGATTCGTCCACCAGGGCTTCCTTGATCCGGCTGGGAAGCTTCAGCAACCTGAGAGCATTTGCTATGGTTGACCGGTCTTTTCCCACCCGCCGCGCGATTTCTTCCTGGCTCAGCCGAAAGGCAGTTATCAACCGGTTGTAGGCATCGGCCTCTTCAATGGGATTCAGCTCCTCCCGCTGCAGGTTCTCGATAAGCGACCATTCGGCAAGATCTCGATCCGTCGCCTCACGGATAATAACGGGAACTTCCCGGAGTCCTGCCTTCTGCGCGGCGCGCCAGCGGCGCTCTCCCGCGATAATTTCGTAACCCCGTGACAATTTTCTGACAACGATGGGCTGTATCATACCGCTCGTTCTGATCGAATCGGCAAGGCTTCCGATCTCGTCTCCGTTAAAGGAACGGCGGGGCTGGAAGGTGTTGGGCTTTAATTCCTCTATACCGCACATGTAAAAGCGCGGTCCGGGTGCTCCCTCCTCCATGAGATCGGAAAACAGGGCTCCAAGGCCTTTTCCCAGCGTGTTTCGTCGTGCCATCATGCTCTCCCGTCAGCGAGGAGTTCCTCTGCGAACCGGACATAGGAACGGGCCCCGCGGGATGTGCTGTCGTAAAGCGTTATCGGCAAACCGTGGCTTGGACACTCCGAAAGCCGTACGTTCCTCGGAATTATCGTGGAAAAAACATTCGAACCGAAATATTTCCTGACTTCCTCCGCAACGCGATGGGAAATGCCGTTGCGCACATCGAACATCGTCAGCAGAATTCCAGACAGTGACAAAGAAGGATTCAATCGAAGCTGAACAAGTCTGACCGTGTTTAACAGCTGACCCAACCCCTCCAGGGCAAAATACTCACACTGCAGTGGAATAATAAGAGAGTCGGACGCCACAAGGGAGTTTACCGTTAAAAACCCCAAGGATGGTGGACAATCGATTATAATATAATCATAAAGGCTGTCAATGTTTCTGAGTATGTTTTTGAGTTTATGTTCCCTGTTTTTCAAAGATACAAATTCCACTTCCACGCCGATCAGATCCTGGTTTGAAGGCATGATGTCAAGCAGTGGAACGGCGGTGGGTGTAACCACTCTCCGGGGATCTATGCTGCCGATAAGGGCGTGATACAGATTGTTGTTTTTGATCTCGTTCTTGTTGACACCCACACCGCTCGTGGCATTTCCCTGGGGATCCGCGTCGATAAGGAGCGTTTTCTTGTCAGATGCCGCCAGGGCGGCCGCCAGACTGATCGCCGTCGTTGTCTTTCCGACGCCGCCTTTCTGGTTCGCGATGGCTATGATTTTTCCCACGTTTCAGAAACATTCTTTCGTTGCTTGAGTAAGACGGAAATGATAACAGATACTACCACAAAACGGCCCCCAAGAGAAGGTCAAATTTCCCGCTCCCTCAGGTCCTTATTTTCCTTATAAGAAACAGTGTTCTTTTGCCGTTGACCAGCGGGAGCGTGATTTCTCGTCGTTCCATACCCTCCATGTCAAGTTCCGAGAGCACCTCGGAGGCACGCTGCACTTCATCGCCGGAGGGGCTTCCTTTCATGCTGATAAGCGTTCCTCCCGGCGACAGGAAGGAGTGGGCCACGGTAATCAGTTCCGCCAGGGAGAAGGTTGCCCGCGAAACAACGTAATCATAGGAGGCCCGGCCCTCGACAATGGTTTCGATCCGGGCATTGATGACCGTCACACGTTCCAGGTCCAGCGTGCGCAGGACGTGCTTCAGGAAGGACGTCTTCTTACGGGAGGCGTCAACGAGGGTTACAAAGAGCGATTCTCTCATTATTTTTAGAGGAATTCCCGGGAAACCGGCACCTGTGCCCAGGTCGAGGAGACGAAGCGTCCTTTCCTCGCCGGTGTCATTCAGCAGGGGGAGTACCGTGAGCGAGTCGGCGAAATGCTTTACCGGGAGATCGTAGGGGGTTTTCAGGGAAAGAAGGGACATGTTCCTGTTCCATGTAAGAAGCTCTGTGCGGAAGAGTTTAAAGAGGCGAAGCCGGTCCTCCGTGAGAGGACAGGCAATGGCCTGAACGGCTTGTTTGAAGATGTCTTCCCAGGATTCCACAGTTCCGTCCTCCTTGCGGACATGTTCCAGGTACTCGCAATGCGGTACAGGCGTGGCGCCGATCGATTCCCGACGCGTGCGCGATACACGGGCGGGAGACGGAGCACCTCCGGACTTCATTGTCCCGGAGGTGATAATAAGCTACAGGAAGTTCCGTGGCAACCGAAGAAAAACCGGGACGGGAGAAGAACAATGAAAGGAGGTGTAACCATGCGCAATATCAAGATTATCCTGAACCGGCCCACGTATTCGGGAAACATCGGTTCCGTCGCATGTTGCGCGAAGAATATGGCCATTAAAAAACTTATCGTGATGGATCCCTTCGACATCGATGTGGAAGAAAGTGCAAAGATGGCGATTCATGCCGCTCTCGACGTGGTCGAGCGCATCCGGTACGTGTCGTCCCTCAGAGAGGCACGTGCCTCGTTTCAGTTCATTCTGGGGACCACAGCCGGGGTCGGCAGTTCACATCTTCGGCAGTCCATGGTGCCCTCGACGGAACTTGCCGAAATTGTTGCCCCCCTGCCGGCCGACAACCGGATTGTCCGGGTTTGAGGAATTTCTTTTCCCGGACCGGGCTTTTTGCCCGGGACGTGAATATCATACGGGTCATATGCCGCCGGGTCGAACTGTACGGCCGGGGCAGAGCCTCGGGGATACTGAAAGAACAAAAACCTTGACATTCGCCGGGGGGAATCTTACACAGGCACGATAGTGATTACACTATCGAGGCGCATAGTATCACGGAAACGAGGGGGAAAACCATGAGTGGACTGTTTACTTTTTGTGGAGCGAAAAAAATTGTCTTCGGAAGGGACTCCCTTGAAGGCCTCGCCGGCGCCGTTGGGGAACTGCGCGGTTCCTGCCCCTTTATTGTCATGGATGCCCGTCTTGCCGAAGCGGGGCTTGCCGACCGGGTTCGTGAAATCCTGGGACGTGATGGTCTGAAGGCTGTCGTTTACAGCGAAATAGACGGCGAGCCTCTTCTTGAAACAGCCGACCGAGGAGCACAGCGGGCCAAAAAGGCGAAGGCGGATATCGTCGTCGGCATTGGCGGCGGAAGTGCCTTGGACTCGGCCAAAGCCATAGCGGTTGTGGCGGGAAACAACGGGAAGGCCGTTGACTATCTTGGTTTAAACCGCGTTCCGGGGCCGGGGTTTCCGAAAATCATGGTGCCCACCACGGCGGGTACGGGTAGCGAAGTTACCTTCACCTCTGTTTTTATCAGGAAGGACCTGAAGAAAAAAGAAGGCATGAACAGCCCTTTCCTTTATCCGGATATGGCGCTCCTGGATCCTCTGCTGACGCTCTCCGTTCCCCCGGATGTAACGGCCACCACGGGAATCGACGCTCTCTGCCATGCCATAGAGTCCCTGACCTCCATCCAGGCGAGTCCCATGAGCGAGATGTTCAGCCTGGAGGCGATCGGGCTTATTGCCGCCAATATCAGGACCTGTGTTCACAACGGTTCCGATATCGACGCCCGAGAGGCGATGTTGCTGGGAAGCCTCTATGCCGGTCTCGGCCTTGCGAACGCGGGGGTCACGGCCGTCCATTCCCTCTCCTATCCTCTCGGTGGTCGCTACGGAGTTCCCCACGGTCTTGCGAACACGGTACTGCTTCCAGCGGTGATGCGCTTTAATCTGCCCGGAGCCCTGGAGAAATTTGCCGCCGTTGCCGAAGCTATGGGAGAGGCAGTTGATGAACTTACCCTGCGGGATTCCGCGCTCTGTGCCGTTGCCGCGGTGGAAGACCTTATATGTGACTGTGGTGTCGACAGCAGCCTGGAAACGCTGGGTGTCGGGGAAGATGATTTCCAGGGACTTGCGGAGGAGGCCATGACGGTCGCGAGACCGCTGGCGAATAACCCTCGGAACCTTTCAGTGCAGGATGCGATGGAGATTTACCACGACGCGTATTAAGGCGCGGGATGCTCCGCTCCGGCAGGTGCACGGACGTTTTTAACATTTTTATGAGTTTGTCCCACGTGACGTCCGCGTAGAAGTCGAAAAATGGCGAATTTTGAAAATCGAGCCCAATATTTCCAATTCCAATGAGTTACAAAGCTGCCCTTGGAACATTTGGACTTTTTACGGAACCATCACAAGTAACAGGGAGGAAGAAATGGCAGGAGCCGAATTGATTGGACAGGAGGAAATACAGGAGGTCATGGAAGTCATGGAGACGGGGGTTCTCATGCGCTACGAGTTTCATGACCAGAGGAAGGGCATCTATAAAGTTGCCGAATTTGAAAAGGCTTTCGCGGGCTATCTCGGATCGGCCCACGCCCTGGGTGTGACGTCAGGATCGGCGGCCCTGAAAGTGGCCCTCACGGCGCTTGACGTAGGGCCCGGTGATGAGGTGATCGTACCGGCCTTTGATTTTATCGCCACCTATGAAGCCGTTCTTGAGGTAGGGGCCATTCCTGTCATGACCGATATTGACGACACCTTCAACCTTGATCCCCGGGCAATCGAGGACCGGTTGTCACTCGCTACGAAGGCGGTCATACCGGTACACATGTGCGGCGCGGCCGCGAGGATGGAAGAAATACTGGCCGTCACGCGCAAACACAATCTCCTGGTTCTTGAGGATAACGCTCAGGCCTGCGGTGGGAGCATAGAGGGGAAAAAACTTGGAACCTTCGGGGACATGGGAATCATGAGTTTTGACTTTTACAAAACCATCACAACCGGCGAAGGGGGCATGATCGTCACCGACAGCAAGCACCTCTATGAACGGTCCGACTGGTACCACGATCACGGGCACGATCATAATCCCGCTGTGGGGCGGGCCCTTGAGGGGAGAACCATCCTCGGCTTCAATTACCGCATGAACGAGCTGCAGGGCGCCCTGGGGCTGGCACAGCTGAGGAAACTGGATTTCATCCTCGCGGAGCAGAGAAAACACAAAGCCCTGCTGAAGGATGCCCTGGGCAGAGTGCCGGGTATTTCCTTCAGGCATCTCGTCGATCCTGCCGGAGATGCGGCTACCTTCATCGGCTTTTCTTTTTCCGGTGCTCCTGAGGCGAAACGGTTTCAAAAGGCCCTCGCGGAACAGAGGGTTGATGCTACCTACTATAAAGAGAACGCCTGGCACTATGCCCCGCGCTGGGAACACCTCATCGCCGGTGCCACGGCAAATTCAAAAGGATATCCCTTTACGAATCCGATATACAAGGGCGCCGTGGATTATTCCGCCGATCATGTTCCCTACGCCGATAACCTGCTCGGACGATCCCTTTTCATGGCCATTCCCGTCAAAATGTCGGAGGAGTACAGGGAAACCGTCCTGAAAGGCATAGAAACGGCCGCGAAGGCGATGTAGAGAAAGGATCCCGGCATATGATCGTTGTAACAGGAGGGGCCGGCTTCATAGGAAGCGCTCTGGTCTGGAAGCTCAACGGCGAGGGACTTCGGGATATCCTGATCGTGGATAACCTGGGCGAATCTGAAAAGTGGAAAAACCTCGTCAATCTTCGATTTGAAGAATACATCCACAAAAGCCGTTTCCTGGAAATGATCAAGAGGGACCGGATCGATGCCGACGTCAGCGCCGTTGTTCACCTTGGTGCCTGCTCGTCCACCGTCGAACGGGACGCCGATTACCTCATGGAAAACAATTATCGGTACAGCCGGGTTGTTGCCGAGTGGGCGCTTCGGAAAAAGGCGCGTTTCATTTACGCGAGCAGTGCCGCCACCTATGGCGACGGTTCACTCGGGTTCTCCGATGCCGACGATGTCAGTTGCCGCCTCCGCCCCATCAACATGTACGGCTACTCGAAGCAGCTCTTCGATCTCTGGGTTTTGCGCAAAGGCCTGAATACTCGAATGACGGGTATAAAGTTTTTCAACGTCTTCGGTCCCAACGAGTATCACAAGGCTGATATGAGAAGCGTGGTACACAAGGCAGTCGAACAAGTCCGCGACACCGGGGCGGTACGGCTCTTCAAGTCCCACCGGGAAGGCTATGGCGACGGAGAGCAGTTGCGGGATTTCATATACGTAAAAGATTGCGTCCAGGTACTCCGGTGGTTTATAAAGCGGCCCGAAGCGGTGGGCATTTTTAACCTAGGCACGGGCCTCGCCCGCAGCTGGAACGACCTGGCCCAAGCCGTTTTCAAGGCCCTGAAAACGACTCCCCGCATAGACTACATTGATATGCCCCTGTCGCTTCGTGACCAGTATCAGTACTACACGGAGGCCGTCATCGACAAGCTCAGGGATGTCGGCTACGAAGCGCCTTTTTCTTCCCTCGAGGATGCCGTGGCCGACTATGTGGTCAATTATCTGGAAAGGGGCGAACGGTGCCTCGAATAATCTGCATTATTCCCGCCCGTTATGAATCATCCCGTTTTGCCGGTAAGCCCCTTGCGGACATCGCCGGCAAAGCCATGATTCAGCATGTCTATGAACGGGTTGCGCGCTGCTCCTGTGTTTCTTCCGCCGCCGTCGCCACGGATGACGAGCGTATCGTTGAAACCGTGCAACGCTTCGGAGGAAATGTCCTCATGACGGCCGGTCATCATCGAACGGGCACGGACCGAATCGCCGAGGCGATTGCCGGCATGGGGCTTGCCGACGGGGATATCGTTGTCAACGTCCAAGGAGACCAGCCGCTGTTCGAGCCTTCGCAGATCGAGGAGGTCGCGGCCCCACTGTTGTCCGATCTCTCACTCCAGGTGTCGACCCTCATATACCCTATCGAGCGGCAGGAGGAAATAACCCATCCCAACGTGGTAAAGGTGGTTGTTGACCGGGATGATTATGCCCTGTATTTTTCCCGCGCCGTCATTCCCTTTGTCCGTGCCGGAGAGGCCGTCCACTACAAGCACCACGGCATCTACGCCTACCGGAAGTCATTTCTTCCTGTTTTTTCAAGTCTGGAAACGGGGATCCTGGAGCGCTGTGAATCGTTGGAACAATTGAGGATTATTGAGAACGGCTACAGAATAAAGGTGGTTGTGAGCGCCCACGATTCAGTGGAGGTTGATACCCGGGAGGAGCTGGAACGGGTAAGGCGGATTCTCTCATCAGCAGGAAGGGGCGAGGAATGAGAATTGTGCGATTCCGGGGGGAAGACGGGGCGGTGTACCGGGGAGTGCTTGACGGTGAGTCGGCGGACAGTGCCCGCATCATCGAGGGGGATCTCTTTTTCAACCCGACATATACCGACAGGGTCGTGCCCATCGCCGGACTGATGGCTCCCCTGTCGCCTGCCATAATCTATGCCGTGGGCCTCAACTACCATCGCCACGCCGACGAAACGGGGGTGTCCCCTCCCGACAGCCTGGTGGTTTTCATGAAAGCCGTCACCAGCATTGTGGGTCACGGCGAACCGGTGCTTCTTCCCCTGGCGGGACCCGATGAAGTGGATTACGAAGCGGAGATGGCTATTGTTATCGGAAAGACGGGGAAAAACATACCCCGCGACAAGGCGGACGACCATATATTCGGATATTGCTGTGCCAATGATATCAGTGCCCGTGACTGGCAGTTGAAAAAACAGAAGGGACAGTGGGTACGGGCCAAGAGCTTCGACACCTTCTGCCCCCTGGGTCCTGCCATAGTAACCGGCGATGACGTGGGTAACCCTGACGCCCTTCGAATATCGACCCGCCTTAACGGACGGACCCTGCAGGATTCCACGACGGCTGACATGATATTCAGCGTACGTGATATCGTATGTGATTTGAGCCGCTCCGTCACGCTGCTGCCGGGAACGGTGATTCTTACGGGAACGCCCGAAGGAGTAGGGTTCGCGCGAAAACCGCCCATTTATCTTGCTCCGGGAGACGAGATTTCTGTCGAGATCGACGGTCTGGGAACGTTGACGAACCCCGTTGCCATGGAGCGTCTGCAGGAAACATGAGTGGAAACACCCATACCGGCCGGGACGTCAGTAGAGGTGGATCTCGCGGTATCCCGATGCGGCAGAATGTGCGCGCCTGGCTGACGACGGCTTACGAAAAGATGGAGCACCACTTCGGAAAGCTTCACTGGTGGCCCGGCGAGACAGCCTTCGAGGTCGCCGTCGGTGCAATTCTCACCCAGAACACGGCCTGGTCCAATGTTGAACGGGCTCTAGAGCGGTTAAAGACCGCCGGCCTCATGGACGAGAACCGGCTTTACGAAACTTCCCTTCCCGAGTTGATTGAGGCAATCCGCCCCGCAGGGTTTTATAATCTCAAGGCAAAACGTCTGGGGGCCTTCCTCGGGTTTCTCCACGAGCGCTATGGCGGTCTGATGGAGAACATGTTCACCGAAGAAACCGACGTTCTTCGGGAGGAGCTTCTCTCTGTCCGGGGGATCGGTCAGGAAACGGCGGACAGCATTCTCCTGTACGGAGACAACAGGCCGCTGTTTGTCGTCGACGCCTATACGCGGCGTATCCTGGAGCGGCACGGAATCCTGAGTCAGTCCTGGTCATACGGCGATATCCAGAAGATGTTCATGGATAATCTCCCTCTTGACGGGACCCTGTACAACCAGTACCACGCGCTTATCGTTTCGACGGGAAAGCACTTTTGCCGTGCGACGGCCCGCTGCGAGGGATGCCCCCTTCAGGGCATGTAACGGGGAAAAATGTTTCACGTGAAACATGATGATCCCGTAAAAAATCAAAAAATGTCTTATTCTTATAGAGAACGGTTGTGTAAAAGCTCCCTGAGGCACGGCGCGCACATCCTGAGGAGAGAGGCATATTTTGGGATACACCGCAGTGACGAAGGAAGGAGCGCAATCAAGCATCCGGCTGTAGTACCGAAGGGATGCCTCCGGTACTATTGTACGAAGCCGTCACGCATGAGAGTCACAGCAGAGTGACGATAATCTCCCGTTTTTGGCGGGGACCGTCAAATTCACAGAGAAAGATGTTCTGCCAGGTGCCCAGCAGAAGGTTTCCCTCCTGTATGGGAATGGTCTCCGAGGGTCCGATAATTCCCGCCTTTATATGGGAGTCTCCATTCCCGTCAATGCGGTCATGAAGCCATGCACCCTGGGGGATCAATTGCCGAAGGCAGCTCAATACGTCAGAGGTAATGTTGGGGTCCCAGTTTTCCTGGATCATGATGGCGGCAGTAGCTCCGGGAACGAACAGGCAGCAGAGCTCCGAGGAGTGATCCGCTTCTCCCACGATCTTCCGGATGGGACCGGTTATGTCCACAAGCTCTTCCCGCTGTGTCGTGGTGACGGTGAAAACAGTTCTCATGGCCCTTCTTTCATTCTCCTTTCTGTTTCAATGATGACGGCATCGAAATGAGTCGAAAATAGCCGGATTCAGAAGAGCCTCGAACAAGTGGCGGGCACATCCTGAGGGATGAGACGTCCGCAGGGTATGCCGCGGTGATGAAGGGTGTGGCTCAACCAGGGGCCGGACTTCTTCTGATGCGGTCACCAATGGTCCTTTCCGGGTCTGAATCTTCCGGCGTTCATGTCAGGTCATGGCACCGTATTTTTTAAGCTTTTTGTGCAGTGTTCTCCGTGTGATGCCAAGCCTGCGCGCCGTTTCACTTTTGTTTCCCCCCGCCGCGTCCAGGGTTTCGAGAATAGCACGTCGCTCCAGCTCTTCCAGGGAAACCGGCGGCGTGGAATCGGAGGAGACAATCCTGTCGGCGCAGGACAACAGGGACAGATCTTCGGTATCGATGAAGTCCTTTCGGGACAGCACAACGGCCCGTTCGATGACATTCATCAGCTCCCTGACATTGCCCGGCCAGGAATGCTTGACCAGCTGGTCCATGGCGCGCGGTGTGAAGCCCTTGATGGGCCGCCGGTTTTTTTCGGCGAAATCATCGAGGAAGCGTTGGGCCAGCAACGGGATGTCCTCACGGCGGTCTCGAAGCCCCGGTACCGTGATCTGGATTACATTGAGACGAAAGAACAGGTCTTCCCGAAGCCGTCCCCGTTCGACTTCTCGCCGGGGGTCCCGATTGGTGGCGGCAATGATTCTCACGTCTACCGGAACCGGTTCATTGCCGCCGACCCTCACGATTTCGCGTTCCTGGAGCACGCGCAGAAGTTTTACCTGCATGGCCTGTGTCATGTCACTCACTTCATCAAGAAACAGGCTTCCTCCGTCGGCATGGCGGAAGGTACCCTCTTTCCGACGGTCCGCTCCCGTAAAGGCTCCCTTTTCGTGGCCGAACAGTTCCGATTCAAGAAGTGTTTCCGTCAGGGCTCCGCAGTTGATTTTGACAAAGGGACCTTCCCGACGGCGGCTGTTGAAATGAATAGCTCCGGCGACGAGTTCCTTGCCCGTTCCCGACTCCCCCGTGATGAGCACGGTGGCGTCCGACGGCGCCACCTGAGATACCGTATCAAGGAGCTCCTTCATGAGAGCGCTTCGCCCTACAATGGACCCGCTGTCGAAATGAGCACCGAGAGTCTGCCTGAGCAGAGTGTTTTCTTCCTTGAGCCGCCGGTGTTCCGTTGCCCTCTCCATGACAATCCGCAGTTCATCGAAATCAAGGGGCTTTGTCAGGTAATCATAGGCCCCTTTTTTTAGGGCATCGACGGCGGATTCCACCGACGAATAAGCCGTCATGATAATAACCGGTATGGAGGGATTCACGGACCGGATTTCAGGAAGGGCTTCGAGACCGGAAAGACGGGCCATGCGGACATCCATGAGGATAAGATCCCAGGGACGCTCGCGGACCAGGCTGATTGCGACATCGCCGTCGTCGGCATCCTCGACGGTATAACCCCACCGTGAAAGTAAGGTTTTGAGCATGGTCCTGTGGGCTCTGTCATCATCGACCACAAGGATCGACCGGTCGTTTTTCATGGTTCATCTCCCCTGTTCGTCCCGGTCGGCGGTGGCTTGGCGGGTATGGTGACCGAGACCGTCGTTCCCTGTCCGGGGGTGCTCTCCACATGGATGTCACCTCCGTGAGCTTCAATGATCTTGTGGACGATTGCCAGGCCGAGTCCCGTTCCGGTGCTCTTTGTCGTATAGTAGGGATCAAAAATTTTCGGCAGGTCGGCGTCTTCGATGCCGCCCCCTGTGTCCGTTACTGAAAGGGTGGTACGGAAATTGCCGTCGCGTACGAGGCGAACCAGCAGCCGACCTCCGGAAGGCATGGAATCCAGGGCGTTGAGATACAGGTTGAGAAGCACCTGGTTCAGGCCGTCGGCGTCGGCTTCAAGGGTATAATCCACCTCCGGAAGATCCCGGTCTATCTCAACGTTCTGTTCCCCGGCCCGGGAAGAAATGGTTTCGAGCGACGTTTTGACCAGGAACGCGGGAGAGACCGGACTCCGCCTTACCCGCAGGGGGCGGGAGAGTTCCAGAAGCTGACCGATAGCACGGTTAAGGCGTTCCACCTCACTGATCATTATGTCGGCGGTCTTTTGATCCTCCGGTACGTCCGGGTAGCGGTCCCGGAAATAGGTCGCGAAGCCTTTGATGGAGCTCAGAGGGTTGCGTATTTCATGGGCCACGCCCGCAGCCATCCTCCCCAGTGAAGCCAGGTGCCGGCTGCGCTCGACTTCCTTCCTGAGGCGCTTGACCTCCGTAAGATCCCGTATGAGGATAGCATGTCCCATGAAAGATTTTTCGTCCATGAGAGTGGTTGCGACGACATCGAGCGGCACTGGGCGGCCGTCGGGTAGAAGACAGGTTATTTCCTCTTCAAAGAATGTCACCGTTTCCTCGAAGCGGTCCAGGACATCCGCCAGCGCCGGGGAAAGAACCGCCCGGACGGGCCGGCCGAGGACATCCGCCGCCGGAATTCTCAGGACCTCCTCGGCGACCTGGTTGAAAGACGTAATGACCGCCGTGCTGTCCGTGGCGATAATACCTATGGGCATGTGTTCCACAAGGTTGTCTGAAAATACTTTTACCCTGGATAGTGATGAGCGGGCCTGCCGGTATCCCTCGGCAACGAGAAGGGAAATAACGCCGGTGAAACCGATCAACAGGAGAATGAGGGCCAACGTCGCGGTCATGCGGAAATCCGCCTTCAGGGCGGATGCGACGGGTTCCCGGTCAAGTCCGATGAATATCATGAGCGCAGGATGCCGTGACGGGTCGCCGCGGAAAACGTCGTCCGGTATGGCACGTTCGAGCGGCGCGGGGATAACCGCCTGTGAAGGGGCAAAGTATCTGAAGACTTCAAAGATTTCTTTCTGTCCCTGATCTTTGAGCGTCCGATAGTACAGGGCTTCCGTCGCGGCGATTTCCCGGAGATCCAGCCCCCTGCCATGGTAGCGCCCGACTTCCTTCGGATTGTTGTGGGCGACGATAGAGCCGTTCAGGTCCGTTATCAGGAGATAGACGATATCGGGCTGTTGTGCCGTTTCAACGAGCAGCGTCTGTATCTGGGAACTCGTGCCGCCTGTTGCCGGGATCCCGGCCCTGGCGCCCGCCTCGAACGATCTGATAAGGGCGGCTCCTTTTTCAGCGAGAAGCCGTGTCATGGCGTCTTTCTGTTTTTCTATGCTGTACAAGGCCATGAAAATCACGATGGGGACCAGGATGATCACCGTCCCTATGACGATCCAGGGAGAGAGCATGATCCAGGAGCGCCTGACCGATGCGGCGGGAGCTGCTTTTTTGCTGTTCTTCATTAACCCCGAACCCTGAAGCATAGTAACAAGTCGTACAATGTCCGATAAAGGACGGCTTTGGAAAAAGCTCCTTGAGGCACGGCGCGCACATCCCGAGGAATGAAGCGTATTGTGGAATAAGCCGCGGTGACGAAAGAGAAAGCGCAGCAAAGCCTCCGGTACCTTCTGCAAGGCCGCCCTCTATCGGACGTTGTACGACTTCTCAATACCATACACGACTTCGTCAATCCTGCGTGATTACAACCGGCTGCTTCCTGTTTATGGTGCAAAGCCGATGCCGATTGACCTGTCGATGCCGGCAGAACAGTCAATCGGCAGGTGATCACATCCAGCGGGTCGATCCTGCTGTATATAGAGTAGCCAATCGTATACCACAAATGGATACAAAATAACCAGGCAATCCGTGTCATCCGGCAGAGGTGTCTGCGTATTGCTCGCTCAGATCCTTGTAATAGCGTAAGAATAGGCGATACACGTGACCGCGGCACGCCCTTTGCGTACCTTGAAAGGAAAGGGAATATAGAAAATGCTGCGAAGGAGGTAAGAATGGACCTGTTACAACAACGCAGGAAAGGCCGGTTTGTGCAATCTGTGATTCCCGGAGTCGTCGGTCTTGCGATTCTCGTCGCTCTGACGGTGACGGCACCGGCCGGAGACGCCGTTGCCCGGGAAGCCAAGTCCGGTGCCGTATCGGTTCCGGCCCCGGTGGTTGCCTATGTGCCGTCTTCTTTTACGGATCTTGCGGAACATCTCAAGCCCGGTGTCGTCAACATCAGAACCACGAAGATTGTCAGCGGCGGGGACATGTATCCTTTCGGAACGCCCTTCCGGGGATCCCCTTTTGATCGGTTTTTCGGCGGAGAGGATTTTTTCAAGCGGTTTTTCGGAGACCGTCCCGGCAGAGAATACCGTCAAAGAAGTCTCGGTTCCGGCTTTGTCATCAGCAGCGACGGCTATATATTCACCAACAACCATGTTATTGAACGGGCCGAGGAGATACTGGTTCGCCTGTCCGATGGAAATGAATACCGGGCTACGGTGAAGGGCAGTGACAGAAACACGGATATAGCCCTGCTGAAAATCGAAGCCGACGGGGATCTTCCCGTGGTGACGCTGGGCACATCGTCGGAACTCCGCGTGGGTGAGTGGGTCATGGCTATCGGGAACCCCTTCGGCCTGTCTCAGACGGTGACAGTGGGTATCGTGAGTGCCACCGGGCGAGTCATCGGGGCGGGTCCCTATGACGATTTTATTCAGACCGATGCCTCGATCAATCCCGGAAACAGCGGCGGTCCACTTTTTAACATGGCCGGAGAGGTTGTCGGGATCAATACGGCTATCGTGGCTCAGGGACAGGGAATCGGTTTTGCCATTCCCATCGATATGGCGAAGGAGATTCTTCCCGCCCTGAAAAAAGAGGGACGGGTGACCCGGGGGTGGCTCGGTATTTCCGTTCAGGATGTGACTGCCGAGATTTCAGAAAGCCTGGGCCTGAAGTCGACGGAGGGCGTCCTGGTGGCGCATGCCTTTGAAGGGGATCCCGCCGCGGCCGCGGGTATTAAGAGCGGTGACGTCATTGTTTCCATAGACGGCAGACCCATCAAGGATACCCAGGAGCTTCTCCGCGTTGTCGCGTCGATTCCCGTGGGAACCAAGGTACCCCTTGGCGTCATCCGCCAGGGCGTTGAGAAAAAATTTACGGTCACCGTCAAGGAGCGTCCCGATCCGGACGCCATGGCCTTTACAGAAAGGAGTGAAGATCGGTTCGGCATGACGGTTCAACCCATAACAGCCGACATGGCACAGCATTTCGGTTTGACCGATACGTCGGGAGTTATTATCACCGCCGTGGATCCCGCGGGAAAGGCCGCCGAGGCCGGCATACGGACCGCGGATATCATTGTGTCCGTAAACAATGCCCGGATTGATTCCATACAGGATTATCATGAGGCTCTGACCAGGGCCGACGAACACAAGAGCCTCCTCCTTCTGATAAAGCGGGATGACACGCGTTTTTTTGTGGTTATAAAACCCTGACGGACGGGGGAAGACGAAAGTATCTTTCCCATGCCGCGTACTGAGAACTGCCCATCAAAAAGGCCTTTCGGCATCAGTTGCCGAAAGGCCTTTTTGTACACGTAAGATCGATGTTATTTTATTTTTTCCTGAAGCTGTTTGCCGGGCTTGAATTTCACGACCTTTTTCGCCTTAATCTTGATTTCTTTGCCCGTCTGGGGGTTGCGGCCCATTCTGGCTTTTCTCTTCACTACCGAGAATGTACCAAAACCAACAAGTCCGATTTTTCCATTTTTCTTGAGTTCCGTCTGAACGTTCTTTACGTACGACTCAAGAACTTTGCCGGCGACGGCCTTGGTTACATCCGCGTCCTTCGCCATGGCTGTGATCAACTCAGCCTTTGTCATGATCCCTGTCCCCCTTTCGCTGTGTAGTGTTATGCCGACAATCGACGATCCTCCCCCGCGGGATTGAAGGTCGATATCATCGTGTATCTCCGGGGCCGTTTTCTTGCAACCCCCTGTCTCCGGAAAGACAGTCACAACAGCATTTCCGCTACTCCTAACACAAAGAAAGTCAACAATCAACAAAAAAGTAGCTATCCTGGGGTAAAAATCACCCCTTTCTTCCAAGGTTTGCACAGATCGACCGCGCTGAAAAAGGCTGATCCCTGTGCCGGAAAGACGAAAAAGCCGCAGAAGTCGAGGCATGCTCCGTGGTATGCCAATATAATCAAATAGATAGACTCTTCGTTTGACAGGGAGGCGGAAGGAACGGTACCATGCACCACGGGTGAAGATTGACGGCTTCGTACGATGGTACCGGAGGCTCGATTGCGCTCTTTCCTTCGTCGCTGCGGCGTACCTCGCAGTACGCTTCATTCCTCAGGATGTGCACGCCGTGTCTCAAGGAGCTTTTTACAAGACCGTCCTCTCCCGGATGTGTTTCGACTTTGTATGAGTTCGTCAAGAATACCGCCGCGCAAGCGGCTGCATCGAGGAGGTGAAATCACCATGGGTCTTCGCGATTTCGGCGTGTACGATATCATTCGCAGGAACGCCCTGGTCTGCTCCGGGCGTGACGCCCTGGTATTCAGGAATAAACGGATAACTCACGGGGAATACAAGGAGTGTTGTGACCGCTGCGCCGCGGGACTTGTCAGGGCCGGGGTCGGCAGGGGAGACCGTCTGGCCGTGATCGCCGGCAACAGCGACGAATATGTCATACTCTACGGGGCCGCTGCAGGAATAGGCGCCATCGTACTTCCCGTAAATTGGCGTTTTCAAAGAGACGAAATACAGTATGTGCTTCAGGACTGTACGCCCACGCTACTTTTCACCGGGAGCGAATACCGTCAGGTTGCCCGTGACGCGTCGCGGGCTGTCCCTTCCATCAGAGCCCTGTATACCATAGGTCCCCGGGACGAAAAAGACGATCTTCCCCCCTTTCAGGAACTCTTGAGCGATGAAGCGGACACTGCGGAGCGGGATGTTTCAGGGGAAACGGGCTACGTGATCATGCATACCGCCGCCGTTGACGGAAGGCCCCGGGGTGCCCTGCTCAGCCAAAGAAACGTCATCGCCATCACGACCCAGGCCCTGGCTGAACAGAACCGTGACGAGACGGCGAGTCATCTATGTATTCTGCCTCTCTTCCATATCGCCGCCCTGGCCTCGGTCCTGACGGTTCTCCATTGCGGAGGAAAGAATGTCATCATGGAGCGCTTTGATCCGGTTCAGGCCCTGCGACTGATCGAATCGGAGCGCGTTGCCGGTTTCGGGTCCTTTGCCCCCATTCTCACCATGCTCCTTGAGGAGCAGGAGAGGAATCCCCGTGACCTTTCAAGCCTGAGGGCCATAGGCGGTCTGGAAGATCCCGGATCAATCGACCGCTTTCTCGAGCATGCCTCGCATGCCTCGTTCTTCAGCGCCTATGGCCAGACAGAGGCAATGGCCGTGACCGGGTGCAACAGGGCAGAACGGCCGGGGAGCGCCGGTCGCCCGTCCCTTCTTACACGCGTCGCTCTCTTCGATGACTATGACCGGGACGTGTCCCCGGGCGAAACGGGGGAAATTTGTGTCCGTTCACCCACAGTGTTCCAGGGATACTGGGGACGTGAGGAAGAAACGGCGCAGACCTTCAGAAGCGGCTGGCACCATACGGGCGACATCGGCCGCTTTGATAGCGACGGGTATCTCTGGTATGTAAAGCGCAAGTCTCATAAAGAACTGATAAAGCCGGGGGGAGAAAACGTGTATCCCGCTGAAGTCGAGCTGGCCCTGATGAGCCATGGAAGTCTCGTCGAGGTGTGCGTTATCGGCGTTCCGGACAGAACCTGGGGCGAAGCGGTGAAAGCCGTCTGTGTCCTCAAGCCGGGTGCTGTGACCACGCCCCGGGAATTGATTGATCATGTGGCGTCTAGAATCGCCCGCTACAAGAAGCCCGGGGACATTATTTTTGTTGATGCCCTGCCCAGGACGGAAGCGGGAGAAATCGACAGGGAGCAGGTCAAGAGGGATCACGGGGGGGAGTATTGACTGAGCCCATCGGCGACTCCTGCGGGAATGAACGCCCCGTCTAGACAGTCAGCGCTTTTTCACCAGGAAGTAGAGTGTTCCGTATTCTTTCATGTATCCCGCCATGAGGCCTGCCTCGTCGCCGGTTCCAAAGAAAAGATCCACCCTCCCGGGGCCCTTGATGGCACCACCGGCGTCCTGGTTCAGAACGAGCCGCGAAAAGGGTACCCAGGCGTCGATACGCCCCGCCCTGTTGATGACCGGTTTCTTCAATGTTACGAGGGCGAGACCCCCTCGGGGGAAAAGCGCGGGATCCGTGGCTATGGTGCGGCCCGCCGTTATGGTGACATCGAGAGCACCCCGGGGACCGTCGTCGACAACTCTGAAGAAAATGTAGCTTTCATTATGGGCCATCAACGTCATCATATCGTTCGATGAGCGAAGGTAGTCCCTGATACCCTGGAGCGATACGGCGGCCAGAGTCAGAACTCCTTGCCGGGCGAGATGCCGCCCCAGACTCCGGTAGGCGCGCCCATTGGCCTGGTCGTAGCTGACCTGGATCACTTCCCCGCCGTCGAGGACGATGGTTCCGGAACCTTGGATATGCATGAAAAAGAGGTCCACGGGGTCGTCGGTCCAGACGATTTCCAGTTCACGACCTTCGAGGCGGCCTTCAATATCGATTTCCCCCCGTGTGAAATAGGGGAGGACAGTTCCTTCTTCAATGCGGGCGATAATCCGTTCACCCTCATACTTGCTGTGGAATCGGCCCAGGTGAATCACCCTGTGATCATCAGGCGTGCGGTAAATGGGATAGCGATAGACATCGGTTTTTTCGCGGGATCCCCTGAGAATGGGTTCGTAGTAGCCCGTGAAGAGGACGCTTCCGTCACCGCCCTGCCCCAGGCTCTGGTAAAGGTCGAAGGTTTCCCGCAGGCGATGCCGCAATTCCGTCGGTGTGGGGTCCGATTCCAGCATGTTCCGAAGCAGGAGAAGAGAATCTTTCATCTCCTCGAGACTGTAGGTTGCGTCGCCCATGCGAAAAATCCGGTCCTCCGGAAGGCGGTTGTAATATATAAGAGAACGATCGATGGCGGTCCTGAGAGAATCCCCGCCCATATCGTCCGTGAAATCGGGCCACCGGTCTTCGTCAACGAGAACAAGGTGACTCCGTTCGGGTTCATCGATATGAGGTAGAGGAGCCGGCTTTGTCGCGCAGCCGACCACGATGATGAGAGCGAGGAAGAGCCCCGACAGAACGGGGACCCGGAACGTCCGTGTTCCTCCTCGCGCGCCGTCTCTGTAGTTCCCCGGAATCTTCACACCGCCTCCTTCATGGCTCTATGATCAGAGGAATTTCATCGCAATAATCAGGATATTTCGGGCACTTGATGCATTCCGTCCATATTTTTTCCGGGAGGGCGGTCTTCTCCACATCGACAAATCCGATACGCTTGAAAAAGTGTTCCTGATTAGTCAGGGTGAAGACACGGTAGAGGTCCAGGGTAATGGCGTCGGACACACAGGCTTCTACCAGCTTTGTGGCGATGCCGCGCCGCCGGTATTCGGGAAGTACAAAGAGGGACCTGACTTCGGCCAGGTTTTCCCAGAAAATATGCATGGCGCACACGCCGACGACGGTTGAACCATCGTCAGGACAATAAACAAAATAATCACGCAGGTAACCGTAAAGCTCCATAAGCGATCGAGGCAGCATTTCGCCGCGAATGGCCGATTCGTTGATCATTTTGTGAATATCTTTGACGTCACTGATTTTTGCTTTACGAAGCATGTACCTGATTCCTCTCTTATCCTTCCCGGGATGCCCGGTGCATCATTTCCCGGGCGTGTTTCCGTGTTGTGTCTGTCAGTTCGACGCCACCCAGCATGCGGGCTATTTCTTCGACGCGCTCGCCTTCGCTGATCTTTCGTACCCCCGCCATTGTCCGGCCTTTTGCAACGTCCTTGGTTACCAGGAAGTGCGTCTCGGCAAAACTGGCTATCTGGGGAAGATGGGTTATGCAGACCACCTGGTGGCGCCGTGCTATGTCCCGGAGCTTGGCGCCGACCATCTCCGCCGCCGCCCCACCGATCCCGCTGTCCACTTCGTCGAAGATGACTGTTTCGGCCGAAGCGTTATGGACAAGTACTTTTTTAAGCGCCAGAACGATACGGGACAACTCGCCCCCGGAAGCGACGCGATGCAGCGGTTTGAGACTTTCTCCCCTGTTGGCGGAGAGATGAAACTCCACCAGGTCGAATCCTTTCCCGTGAAGCGGCGGTATGTCACCTTCAGGCCCCGTGTCGTCAGAGAAGACAACGGCAAAGATGGTGCCCGGCATGCGAAGATCTTTCAATTCGGTCATGACGACCTGCTCCAGGGTTCGGGCCGCTTTTTTCCGCTTGTCCGAAAGGGTCCGCGCCAATCCCCGGAGGACCTCTTTCTTTTCGCCCAGAGCAGTCGTTGCGGCTTCGATGGTTTCTTCCAGGTGCTCCATGGTCGCCAGCTCACGGGACAGGCTCTCCTTTTTTTCCAGGGCCGCCTCCAGAGATCCCCCGTATTTACGCTTGAGTATGCCCAGGAGTTCCAGGCGGTCATCGATTTCCTCAAGCCGGCGGGGATCATGGATGATGCCGCCCAGGTAATTGCGCAGGTTCAGGGCCGCGTCCTCGAGGCTGAAATAGATGGAGGCCAGGATTTCTTTGCTCAGTGGAAGTCCCGGGTCCAGGGCCTTGATTTCGGCCACCATGCTCCGGATCCGGTCCAGCTTTTCCAGTGCGGACCCTTCGTTTCCGTAGAGGTTTCCATAGGCGTCCTCGGAAAGTTCCCGCAGTTTCCGGGCATTGGCGAGGATCCTTTTCTCATCAGCCAGTTGAAGGTCCTCGCCGCTCACGGGAGCGATCGTCACTATTTCATCGATCTGGAACCGGATCAGTTCTTCCCGCTGGAACCGGTCCCGGGCGGCGGCTTTCATGGACGCGAGTTCCTCTTCCATGGAGCGATATGTATTGAAATGACAGGAATATTCCGCTCTCTCCTCCATCAATTCTCCGAACTCGTCGAGGATATCGATGTGGCTGTCCCGCTGGAGCAGGACCTGGTGTTCGTGCTGGCCGCAGATATTCACCAGGGTCTCGGTGATTGTCGCAAGCATGCTCACCGTGGCGAGCCTCCCGTTTACCAGAATCCTGTTCCTGCCGGAGCGGCTGAGCATTCTCTTGATGACCAGGTCGTCATCGTCATACATGTCAAGTTCTGTCAGCACGTTTCGTGCCGCCTCGTTGGCGCTGATATCGAACTGGGCCTCCACCACGGCCGAATCCGCCGAAGACCGTATCAGGTCACTGGAAGCGCGGTCTCCCAGAAGGATGCTCACTGCCCCCACGATGATCGATTTTCCCGCGCCCGTCTCCCCTGAGAGGACGGTCATGCCGTTCGGGAATGACAGGTGCAGGGAGTCGATGATGGCAAAATTTTCGATGTACAGTTCATTCAGCATCGCGTTCAGGGTATGCCGCCCCATCCAAGTTTTCCGCGCAACACCTGCATGTAGTCGCGGTTAGGTGAATCAAACAGTTCAACGGAGTGTTCCGACTTTTTGATTGTCACCGTCTCGCCGGACGCTATGACCAGGGAATCCTGGCCGTCCAGGGTGACCGTCGCCCCTTCCTCACGGGAAAACAGCATCACCGTTACCTTCGATTCGGGAGGTACCACGATGGGTCTGTTTGTCAGGGTATGGGGGCAGATGGGCGTGATGATCATTGAATCGAGTTCCGGGAAAACAATGGGCCCTCCCGTGGAAAGAGAGTATGCCGTTGATCCCGTCGGGGTGGAAATGATCAGGCCGTCGGCCTTGAAGGTCGCCAGGTACCGGTCGTCCACGAACGTTTCCAGGTTCACCATGCGTGAGAGATTGCCACGGTTTATGACGGCGTCATTGAGGACTGAAAAATGGTGGTCCCTGATTTCGGCGTCCAGCATCATGCGTCTGGATAGTTCATAGTCGCCCGCGAGAATACGCTCCAGGGTGTCGAACATTTCATGGAGGTTCACCACGGTCATGAAGCCGAAGGCCCCCAGGTTGATTCCCAGGAGGGGGACATTGTGTCCCTGCACGATGCGGGCTGCCCGCAACAGCGTTCCATCGCCGCCGAAGACGACGATCATATCAGAGAGACCGGGAAGCTTCGCCGGGGGAACACTCTCTTTGTCCAGAATCCTGGCAAGCTCTTCTTCGTAGGCCACCCTGATCCCCCTTTGTGTGAGCCAGGTTCCCAGCTTCAGCGAATCGGCGGCGGCGCTGTTCTTTCCCGTGTTGGCTATGATTCCCACCCGCTTGACATTCATTTTCTCTCCCCACGGTACACTTCATTCCCGATGGTCCCGTAAAAAGTCCAAATGTTCCAAAAGCAACTTTGTAACTCACCGGAAATATTGAGATCGGTTTTCAAAATTCGCTATTTTTCGACTCTTACGAGGGTGTCATTCCTTTACGGCCGAGAAGGGTACCTTCCCGTGATATTCCGTCTACCGGTTGGATCCTGCCTCGGGGGAACGAAAAATTTCTATCACAAAACAGAAGTGCTGTCTATTCGCAAATCCCCTCCGTCTCGGCAATTGACTTGACAAGACCGGAAGCGATGGGATAGCTTCCTTTGCTCAGGCTGGGGGAACCGGCAACCGCATTTCACACAGGTTCAGGTACTCCCGCCGGACCGCACGAATAACAGCGAGGACAGCGTGCCATGGGTTTTTTACAGGGAACGGCAACGTTCCGACGATATCGAGTCGTGGGGGAACTGCCCTCCGACTTCAGCACCTTTCTGGACAGGCAGATCAAACTTCACGCGTTCAGAGGGCTTCCCGCCGGACCGGAAGACAAAAGCCTGGGCTGGACGCGTATCGATAATGTTCTCGATACTGATTTCGAATACGCCGGTTACCTGTATGGTGAGTACATTCTCTTCTCGCTCCGGATCGACCGGAAAATACTGCCCCCTTCCCTGGTTCGCGTCAAAACCATGGAGGCGGAGCAGCACTGCCTCAGAGAAAAGGGACTCAAAAGACTCTTTCGAGAACAGCGCCTCGAAATAAAGGAAACCATACGGGGAAACCTCCTTCAGACAGCCCAGCCCGTTCCTTCTTTTTACGAGGTCTGCTGGAACGCTTACGGCGGTTGGCTTCTGTTCGGCTCCCTTTCGGAGAAGGTGGCCGAAGAGTTCGAGGATCTCTTCAAGCGTACTTTTTCGCTGAAGCTCCTTCCCTTCCTTCCATGGGATCCGGTTTTCCTCGATGACGCCGTTGTCCGTTCACTGGCGGCACTCAGGCAGGAAGGAGGCCGCGCCTGATGATTTCCAGCACTCCGGAAGAAAACAGCCCCAGGAATACGGATCACCGTGATCTGGCTTTTTTGGGCAGGGAATTTCTTACCTGGCTCTGGTTCAAGAGCGAAGAGCGCAACGGGGCGATCGCTCTTCCGAATTCCGGCGATGTGCACATACTGTTTCTTCGGAGAATCGTCCTGGAATCAGGCCGGGGAGAATACTCTGAAACCGTTGTCTGCAGCGGACTCCATGCCGATCTTTCCGAAGGCAGGGAGGCGCTGAGGACCGGCAAGAAAGTAAAAGAAGCCCGCATCAGGATGGGAATCGGCAACGACGAATGGGAATTCACATTCAAGGCCGACGGGTTTCACTTTCAGTCCATGAAAATGCCGTCGGGTTTTGAGAGTGTCGACGACGAAGTAGAACAGGAAAGTAATATCCTGGACCGGGTAGGTTCCATGGACCTGGTCGTGACCACCATGGAACGACTCTTCCTGTCTTTTGTTGAACTCAGGCGGTCCGATGCCTGGTTATCTCTGGAAGTTCCTCGAATAAAAAAATGGATTGCCCGCTGACCGCGATCCCTTTCCCATGAAGACCGACGGAAGTCCACGTCAATGCTGTTGACAACAACAGTCAGATCAAGTATTTATATGCCGTAATCGGAGGGGAGGACATGAACGGGAACACGTTCTTCAATCTGTACCGCCATGGGTTCTTTCGGGCCGCTCTCTGCGTGCCCGAAGTGCGTGTTGCCGATCCGGCCTTCAACGGAGCCGCCTCGGTGATGCTCGCCCGCCGGGCAGCCGGAGAGGGGGCGTTGCTGGCGCTGTTCCCCGAACTGGGGCTTTCGGCCTATTCGAACGAGGATCTTTTCCATCAGGAAGCGCTCCTTACCGAAACAGTTGCCGTTCTGCACCGTACCATGGAAGAAACGGCAGACCTGAACCTGGTGCTTGTCCTGGGAGCGCCCCTTAAAATTGACAGCCTTCTTTTCAATTGCGCCATAGTTCTCTACCGGGGAAACATCCTGGGCGTGGCCGTGAAATCGTACCTTCCGAACTACAGGGAATATTACGAAGCGCGCCAGTTCTCGCCGGCCGGAGGGGCCCTGTCGGCATCGATCACGCTGTGCGGCCGGCAGGACATTCCCTTCGGTGCCGACCTGCTTTTCAATGTTTCAAATATCCCGAATTTTACCATGTTCATTGAAATCGGCGAGGATCTCCGGGTGCCTGTGTCTCCTTCGAATGTGGCGGCCCTGGCGGGCGCCACGATTCTTGGCAACCTGTCAGCATCGAATATCACCGCGGGGAAATCCGAGCTTCATCACACCCTGGTAGCGGGCCAGTCAGCCCGTTGCATCGCCGCCTACCTTTGCACGGCCGCGGGGTATGGAGAATCGACGACGGACATGGCCTGGGACGGTCACGGGATCATCTACGAGAACGGGACGTTCCTGGCCGGGACAGGGCGCTTTTCCCGGGAAGCCCATGTAGTCTGCGCTGATATAGACCTGGACCGGTTGTCGCAGGACCGGATGCGGACCAACAGCTTTGCCGCAGGCAGGAACACCTGGCGGGACCATACCCGTCGTTTCAGAACGATTTCCTTCGACGTGGACATTCCGTCGGGACCCATGACGTTGTCCCGCGAGTATTCCCGGTTCCCCTACATTCCACTGGAACCGGAAAAGAGAGACATCCGCTGTCATGAGATATTCAATATTCAAACCCACAGCCTGGCGAAACGGCTTGAAGCGTCGGGCATCGAAAACCTGGTGATAGGTGTGTCCGGGGGACTTGACTCCAGCCACGCCCTGATCGTGGCGGCCCGCACCATGGATCTGCTGCACCGGCCCCGGTCCAATATCAAGGCCTACACCATGCCGGGATTCGCCACGTCACAAAAGACCTACGAAAATTCCCTGCGTCTCATGGAGTCCCTGGGTGTCGAGGCACAGGAAATCGATATCAGGCCCAGCTGTCTCCAGATGATGAAAGACATCGGCCATCCCTTCGCGGACGGCACAAAAATCTATGATACCGTCTTTGAAAACATTCAGGCCGGGGAGCGGACATCCCATCTGTTCAGAATAGCCAACCTCCGCGGAGGGCTGGTGGTTGGAACGGCTGACATGAGTGAGCTGGCGTTGGGCTGGAGTACGTATGGGGTTGGAGACCACATGGCGCACTACAACGTGAACGCCGGCATTCCCAAGACACTCATGATCCACCTGGTCCGCTGGGTAGCGGGTTCAAACCGGTTCGGGCCGGATACGGCGGTGATACTTGAAGAAATTCTTGAAACGGGCATCAGTCCCGAACTGGTTCCGGGCTCCGCCGGGCAGGAGCCGTCACAGATGACGGAGGCCGTTGTGGGTCCCTATGAACTTCAGGATTTCAATACCTTTTACATAACCCGCTTCGGCTACCTTCCCACAAAGGTGGCTTTTATGGCCTATTGCGCCTGGCGTGACAGGAACAGGGGATCATGGCCGGATATCCCTGAACACCGGAGAAACGAGTACTCCATCGGGGAAATCAAAGCCTGGCTTCTGGTGTATCTGAACCGTTTTTTCAAGACGAGCCAGTTCAAGCGGACCTGCGTACCCAACAGTCCCAAGACGCATTCCGGGGGGTCCCTGTCACCCCGGGGTGATTACCGTGCTCCCAGTGACAGTGAAGCCGCAGTCTGGTTGGACAATGCCGCTCTGATACCCGAAACCGATGACGAACAGGTGCAATGAGACGAAAAAGTTTCGATAATTTTGACGCCACGGAACTGTACTGTTCCCGGTGCCGCCGTTCCGTTCCCGTGAGAAAGAACCTGCTCCTTGTTCTGCCCCAGGGGGACAAGTACGACTACAGGTGCGTATTCTGTGGAATGTCGGTGGGAGAGCGGCAGGACAGCGACGGTGGCGGGCTGAACATCATCTTTGACGGATGAGGCCCGATCCCGCCTGTCGTTCCATAGTTCTTGAAGCGGCTACGGGACATGGTATACTTGACAGACTCGTACAACGTCGAAAAATGTCCGATGTATAACGCGTTACTTGATCATGCCGAGGAGGGATACAACATGCCGATCTATGACTACCATTGCGGGAAATGCAAGAAAGAATTTACCGTGACCAGAAGCATCAGTGATCGTGACAAGGGGGTGCCCGCCTGTCCAAAATGCAAGGGAAAGCGTCAGGTTTCCCAGCTTGTATCGAACTTTACGGCGATTACGAGCAGAAAGAGCTGATGCTTCCGTTCCGTACCAGGGACTCGAATCGGCGGAGTCAGCCTTTGCTCCGGGTTTTTCTCAGTTTGTCCGCCAGCGTTCCGAATCCCGAAGAATCGGCACTGTCCCGATAGACAACCTCTCCCTCGGCACCGACGCCGGTCCCGTCAAGGTAATCGCCCAGCATGCCCCGGCTGTGAATGTCGTCGTGGCAGTGCACGCATAAATTTTCCCAGTTGCTGCCGTCGGCGGGGTTGTTGTGGTGGTTTCCGTCTTTGTGGTGCACCGTCAGAAGCCTGCGGTCTCTCTGTTCGAAGGACCTGCCGCACCGGGCGCAGACAAGACCGTGGATGGACAGGGACTGTTCCCGGTAATCCGAACCACCGGTTTTTCTGGCGTTTTCCTTCAGTTCCCGGATGACCTCGTCCAGCGGACGTTTGTTTGTGTCTCCTCTTCCCGCGGGACGGAGACGGCTTCCCCTTTTTCCGGGGCCAAAACATTTTCCGGCCACGACAGATTCTCCTTTTAAAACCAAATCATTTCCGGTGCCGATGGGTCATACGACACCCTGGTCAAGCATGGCTCCGGCAACCTTGACGAATCCCGCTATATTGGAACCGTCCACATAGTTGCCCGGCGTGCCGTATGTTTCGGCGGCATCCAGGCAGGATTTGTGAATGGCGGTCATGATCCGCCGGAGGTAGTTGTCGACCTCTTCCCGGGACCAGCTCAGACGGAGGCTGTTTTGAGTCATTTCGAGCCCCGACACGGAAACACCTCCCGCGTTGGCCGCCTTGCCCGGCCCGTAGAGAATCCTGTTTTCCACAAACAGATCAACTCCGCCGGGGACGGTGGGCATATTCGCTCCCTCGCTGACGAGATAGACGCCGTTATTGAGAAGATTTCGGGCGTCTTGGGCGTTGATTTCGTTTTGCGTGGCGCAGGGGAACGCGCAGTGGGCCCTGTGGTTCCAGAGAGGGTTGAAGCCGGAAGTTCCGTCGTGGGGGGTATAGACCGCCTCGGGGTAGCGCCGGGCATACTCCCTGATGCGACCCCGTTCCACGTTTTTCAGGCGCATTACAAAGTCCAGCTTCGCCCGGTCGATACCGGCCTCGTCGTAGATGTATCCCGACGAATCGGACAGAGTGACAGCCTTTGCTCCAAGAGTGATGAGTTTTTCTACAGTGTACTGTGCCACATTGCCGGAACCGGATACCAGGCACACCTTTCCCTCCAGGGTCTCGTTGCGTGTTGCCAGCATTTCTGCGGCGAAATAGACGACCCCGTATCCCGTTGCTTCAGGACGGATCAGGCTGCCGCCCCATTCGACGCGTTTGCCTGTGAGAACGCCGGTGAACTCGTTTCTCAATTTTCTGTAAGTCCCGAAAAGGTAGCCGATTTCCCGGGCCCCTACGCCGATATCACCGGACGGGACGTCCGTATTGGCTCCCAGGTGTCGAAACAGTTCGTTCATGAAACTCTGGCAGAATCGCATGACTTCAAGGTCTGATTTTCCCTTGGGGTCGAAATTTGAGCCTCCTTTACCGCCGCCCATGGGAAGGGTAGTGAGGGCATTTTTAAAGACCTGTTCGAAGGCGAGGAACTTGAGAATGCTCGCGTTGACAGTGGGATGAAACCGGAATCCTCCTTTGTAGGGTCCGATGGCACCGTTCATCTGGATGCGGTAACCGCGGTTTACCCGCACCTCTCCCCGGTCATCGATCCAGGGAACGCGGAATATGATCATCCGCTCCGGCTCAACCATCCGTTCCAGTATCCTGGCCTTGCGATATTCGGGATGCCGTTCCAGGACAGGCTGAACCGACTCGACAAGTTCTGTGACGGCTTGTAAAAATTCAATTTCTCCCGGGTTACATTCTTCGCACATTTTAATGAAATCAAGCATTGTTCCCCCCACTCCCCCTCGTGTGCCTGATCAGCGTCGGGGCGCCTGATTGCGCCGGCAACAGAAATTAACTATTGAAACTATCACAGGAAACAAAACCCGGTCAACACTTTGTTTCGTGCCGGCGTTCCATCGCGTCGTTTCTTCCCGGTCCCTCGCGGAGCGCATTGACTCACCTGTCATTCCTGTGGTAACGGATGTGCTGTCGGAAAGGGGCGACCTGCCGTGCCGCGCTTTATTATTCCCCCGGACAGCGTGACGGGGCGCTTCACGCGGCCGGTTTTGATCCGAAGAGTCAGCCGGTACCCGGCATCAGGGGGTAAGGGAGAAAAGTCATGATCTTGGGGATCGATGTGGGTGGAACGCATACCGATGCCGTCCTCATCAAGGGCAGGACGATTCTCCACAAGGTGAAGGTTCTCACCGACCGGGAGGATATCGGTCGTTCTCTTGTTCACGCGGCCACCCTGATTATCGACGCCGCGCAACCGGCACGCCTGGAGCGAGCGGTCCTCAGCACCACCATATCGACGAACGCGATCGTGGAAAACACAATAAGTCCCGTGGCCATGATTCTGGCTCATGGTCCCGGGATCCCGCCGTCGCTTCTTGCCGTCGGCGAGCACAGCCGGTTCATTTCCGGCTACGTGAACCACCGGGGTATTTCCGTGGTTCCCGTCGACCGGAGCGAGGTGGAAAGCATCGTTTGTGATCTTCAAGAGCAGGGGATCCACCATGTCGGCATTGTGGGCAAGTTTTCTCCCCGGAACCCGGGAATTGAGCTTGACATAGAGGCAATCGCGGGATCGGGATTCAAGCACGTGTCCCTTGGTCACCGCATGTCGGGAAATCTCAACTATCCCCGCCGGATCGCCACAACCTTCCTGAATGCGGCCGTCTGGAACATCTGTCGGGAGTTTATATCCATAATCACCGCTTCTGTCGGCCGTTTCGCAAGGAAGTTTCCTCTGTATATTCTGAAAGCGGACGGGGGTACCCTTGACATACACCAATCGTTGCATTACCCGGTACAGACGATCCTGTCCGGTCCCGCCGCGAGCATCATGGGAATTCTCAGCCTTTCGGAGTGCCGGGACGATGCCGTTGCCCTTGATATCGGCGGCACTACGACAGACATTGCCCTCCTTGCCGACGGTGTTCCTCTCCTGGAACCTCAAGGCGTCACCATCGCGAACCACAAAACGCTCATTCGAGGGCTTCGAACGCGGTCCATAGGTGTCGGTGGAGACAGTGCCGTCGTCTATGAACAGGGAACGTTCGTCATTGGTCCGGAACGGCTCGGACCTGCCGCCGCTTTCGGAGGCCCCGGTCCGACTCCCACGGACGCGATGATCGTTTTGGGTCTTGTTTCCAGAGGCGACAGAATGAAGGCCGTGGATGCCCTTCGCCCCCTGGCCGAAAAAGCGGGATGTTCTGTGGAGAAAACAGCTGAAGGAATCTTTGACGGAGCCTGCAGGAAGATTGCCGTTGCTGCGACCGAAATGATAGGTGCCGTTAATAATCAGCCCGTATACACTGTTCATGAGCTCCTGGAGGGCCGGATTCTGGCACCGAAAGTGCTTTATGTCGCAGGCGGGCCCGCGGCAGCCATGGCACCGCGTATCGGAGCCTTAATCAGCTGTACCGCCGTCGTTCCCCCCGATGCCGAGGTGGCCAATGCCGTCGGAGCCGCACTGGCTCGAACCACGACGGAGTTGACGCTGCTGGCGGATACGGAAAAAAGAATCCTGACGATCGTGGAGGAGGGCATCCGGCGTTCCATACCGGCAGATTTCAGCAGGGAGGAGGCACGTTCCCTGTGCCTGGACCATCTGAAAAAGAGAGCCATGGCCATGGGTGCCCGCAAAGAGGACCTTGTGATGGAGATTACGGAAGACCAGTCTTTTAACATGATTCGCGGATTTGTCACCACGGGCCGCAACATACGGATACGGGCCCAGATAAAACCGGGACTCATTGCAAGTGTCGAGCAAAGGAGGAGCTCATGAACAGGGCCGGGAGAACGGGGCTCGTTTTTTTCCCCGCCCTTGACTGGGCCATATCGCCCACCCACCCGGAACGGGAGGAACGACTCCTCTACACGCAGGACCAGGTCTTTGAAGAGGGCCTGCTGGATCTTGAGAACATAACGGAATATAAACCGGGGATTGCGACGGTCAATGACATCAACAGGGTGCATATCTGTGTGCCCGACTCTGAAGCCGTCACTACCGAATCTCATCTTGTTTCCGCAGGTGGAGCCATCACCGCCGCGGAACGGGTGCTTCGGGGCGATGCGGACAACGCCTTCGCTCTGGTCCGGCCGCCGGGGCATCATGCCATGAGGGTCGTCCACGGTGCCCGGGGCTTCTGCAATATCAACATCGAAGCCGTCATGGTGGAATACATACGCAAACACCATGGCCACCGGAGAATAGCCATAGTCGATACGGACTGTCATCATGGGGACGGAACACAGGATATATTCTGGCACGACCCCGACACGCTCTTCATTTCGATGCACCAGGACGGCAGAACCCTCTACCCGGGATCGGGGTTTCCCCGTGAGACAGGCGGGCCGAACGCCCGGGGGCTGACCGTCAATATTCCCCTGCCCCCGGGAACGTCGGACGAAGGGTTTCTGTTTGCCCTGAACAATCTCATTATGCCGATTCTGGATGATTTCAAGCCCGACCTGATCATCAACTCCGCCGGGCAGGACAATCACTACAGCGATCCCATTACAAACATGAACTTCACCGCCCGGGGCTACGCGATGCTGACAGACCGCCTGAAGCCCCAAATCGCCGTTCTGGAGGGCGGATATTCTGTTGAAACGGCACTTCCCTATATCAACGTGGGCATCATACTGGCCCTGGCCGGTGTGGACTACGGATTTGTGAGGGAGCCCGACTATGACCCGCAGCGGCTGAAACAGGATGCCGACGTTACGGCATACATAGAACGGCTCATTCCGGCTCTCCATAACCAGTGGAAGGAAATCCGCTCCCGAAAGGAATCGTCAGCCGCGGCGGATTCATTCGAAGAGCGAAAAAGAGTCATTTTTTACGACACGGACAACATTCACGAAGAGCAGATCGAACGAGTCAGGTTGTGTGATGAATGTGGAGGGTTGCTCACCATTGACTCGATGGCGGACACGGGTACCCGCATTTTTGCCGTTATCGTTCCGGGCAGGGGATGTGAACAGTGCAGGCGGAGAGGTGAGGATATGTTCGCGTCGACGCACCATGGCGGCATCTACAATTATCTCTATTTCCAGGACCGTGACCGGGACATCTTCCTGCGGCGCTGATCCCTCTGCCTCCCTCCCCCGATGATTTTGACAGGACGTTCTCTTTATGCTAATGCCGTGTAACAACAAATCCTTCTGAGCAAAACCTGTTGCGTGAGACGGCACCGGCATCAGACTGCCTGATGCACACGCAGCTTATCAGGATACCCGTTCCCGGCATCTTATAACGTGTTCATACAGGAAGGAATATGCTGTGACAACCAGTCGCACCCTGATGGCATTCGAACGGATACAGGGAATTATGGCGCGACTGCGCTCCCCCGAAGGCTGTCTCTGGGACCGGCGGCAGACCATGGCGGACCTGGGAGGATATCTCATGGACGAAGCCTGCGAGGTTTTGGATGCCATAGACGAAGGGTCCCCGGATCACCTGAAGGAGGAGTTAGGAGATCTTTTCTTCCAGATTATTTTCATTGCCCGTATTGCCGAAGAGGAGGGGGCCTTTGACATGGCCGACGTTATGGTCGGTATCGGGGATAAAATGATTCGCCGTCATCCTCACGTGTTCGACTCTTTGAAGGCGGACACGGTAAGCGCCATCAGGGAAAACTGGGAGGCGATAAAACGCCGGGAAGGCCGGGGCAGAGGTGACAGGGAATCCTTCTTTGAGAGTGTTCCCCGTTCCCTTCCTCCCCTGAGACGAGCCTTGAAAATAACAGACAAAGCGGCACGGGTCGGGTTTGACTGGAGCGACCGTGACGGTGTAATTGACACGATCAGGGAGGAACTGGATGAGCTTGGAGCGTCTCTGTCAGATCGGGATGCCCGTGGAATCGAAGAAGAACTGGGGGATCTTCTGTTTTCCCTGGTCAATCTGTGCCGCCATGCCCGGGTCGATCCCGACCGTGCCCTGCGGGGTTCCATTCGAAAGTTTGAAGACCGTTTCTCCTTTATTGTCGACCGCCTCGCCCGGGAAAATAAAACTCCGGAAACCGCAACCATGGACGACATGGAGCGGCTGTGGAAGTTATCAAAAGAGAACGGTATACTTGGAGACATTCCATGAAGTTACTACTCTGCGTCGTCGGGCTGATTCTGATCATCGAGGGACTTCCCTACTTTACCTTTCCTGATCGCATCAAGGTCTATCTTACCAGAATCATTGAAACACCTTCGTCGACGCTTCGGACTGTCGGTTTTTTTTCCATAATTATCGGCGCGGTCCTGGTTTATTTTGGGCGGATCTGACGGAGCCTGCCGACGGTCTCCTCCACATTATCGTTGACATTACAGAATCTTTTTGGTTATCTTCGACCACTTTTCACCATGAGAATTAAGGATTTCATCTACAGTCTGCCCGAGGATCGCATCGCCCAGGAGCCCTCCCCGTCACGGGACCAGTCCCGTATGATGGTGGTGGACAGAAACGAGGAATCCATCAAAAATCTTCGTTTCACGGATTTTCCGGGGTTTCTGGGTCCCGGTGACGTTCTGGTGGTGAATGACTCCCGGGTGATACCCGCCCGCCTGACGGGACGGAAATCCACCGGAGGCCGCGTGGAAATACTGTTACTGGAACGGTGGAACGAGACGGATTCCTGGCGCGTGATGCTCCGGCCCGCGAAACGGGTGGAAGCCGGCACGAGGATTTTCTTTGATAACGGGGTGTACGGTGATGTTGCCCGCAGGACGACCGACAAGACCTGGATCATTGATTTTAATGTGGCGGGGGATTTTAATGACTTTCTCACGGAATGCGGATCCGTCCCCCTCCCCCCCTATATAAAAAGGAATCCGGCCCGGCCCGGGTCGGTCAATGATCGTGAGCGATACCAGACGATTTACGCCTCCGAGCCGGGCTCCATAGCCGCTCCCACAGCGGGGCTGCATTTTTCCGAGAACGTTCTCGACGAGCTCAGGGTCCGGGGGGTTACCATCGTATTCGTAACGCTCCACGTCGGGTTCGGAACATTTTTACCCCTGACGACAGCCCAGGTGGAAGATCACGTTATGGAAGCGGAACGGTACTCCCTGTCCGAAAAGGTCGCCCGGACCATACATCGGGGGCGCCGCGTCATTGCCGTAGGCACCACGTCGGTGAGAACCATTGAAACAGCGGCTCTTGAAACCGGTTCCGTCACCGCGGCGACAGGCGAAACGAGCCTCTTCATTTACCCGGGATTTCGGTTCAGGGTTACGGGGGGTCTGCTGACTAATTTTCACCTCCCCGCTTCATCCCTCTTTCTTCTCATATGTGCCTTCGGGGGGACCCAACTGATGAAGCGGGCCTACAGGAAGGCCATCGATGAGGGTTACCGTTTCTACAGTTACGGGGACTGTATGCTCATCCTGTAACATCGGCACGACAATCGTGGTCACGGGGGCGCGTTGCTATCATGAATAAACCGGGAACCTGCCGCCGGGCGGACGGTCAACCCCCGGACACATTCCGCTTCCAGTTGACCGGGGTGGATCATTCATCGCGGGCCAGAACGGGCCGCATCCGCACGCCCCATGGTTTCGTCGAAACACCTGTGTTCATGCCCGTTGGAACCCAGGGGACCGTCAAGGGGCTCACACCGGAAATGGTGCGTCAAGCGGGTGCCTCCATGATACTTGGTAACACCTATCACCTGTTCCTCAGGCCGGGCCATGATCGTATCAGAAGGCTCGGCGGCCTGCACCGCTTCATGAACTGGCATGGTCCCATTCTGACCGACAGCGGTGGTTTCCAGATATACAGCCTCGGGTCCCTCAGAAAGCGGACGGAAGAAGGTTATGCCTTTCAATCTCATATCGACGGCTCATCCCATGTCATGACGCCCGAAATCTGCATCGCTGTTCAGGAAGCTCTGGGATCGGACATCATGATGTGTCTCGATGAATGCCTGCCGTACCCGGTGTCATTCACGCAGGCCGAGACATCCCTGGGTATGACGCTCCGATGGGCGAAGCGTTGCGCCGAAGCACGCCGGCACCACAGCAGATCGCTCTTCGGCATATCGCAGGGCGTCGTTTACCCTGCATTGAGAAAGCAGGGGATCGAAGCACTCCAGGAAATCGGCTTTGACGGTTACGCCCTGGGAGGTCTCAGCGTAGGGGAACCGAAGGAGCTTCTTTACGAAACCGTTGATTTTTCAGCACCGTACCTTCCTCCCGACAAACCGCGCTACCTCATGGGCGTGGGAACGCCGGAAGATATCCTGGAGTGTGTGGGCATGGGAATGGACATGTTCGACTGCGTCATGCCGACGCGAAATGCCCGTAACGGAATGTTGTTTACAAAGCAGGGAAAGCTTGTTATAAAAAACGCCCGATACCGGGATGACGGCAACCCATTGGATGATCAGTGCGGATGCTATACCTGCCGCAATTACAGCAGGGCCTATTTGAGACATTTGTTTATCGCCAGGGAAATCCTGGCGATTGTTTTGAATACGATCCATAATGTCACGTTTTACATGACGCTCATGAAAGAAATCAGAGAGGCGATTCAGAGAGGAACATACGAGGCCTTTCGAAGGACCTTTCTTGAAAGCTGCAGAACACACAACGAGGAGGATCCAGTCCAATGACCAGTTTAGCCTATGCGATGGGCGCGTCAGGCCAGGGCGGGGGGGCCCAGGGCGGTGCGGATTTCAGCTTTATCTTGCTTATGGTGGCGATGTTCGTCATTTTCTATTTTCTTTTGATCCGGCCCCAGCACAAAAAGCAGAAAGAGCTGAAGGAAATGATCGCCAATCTCAAGCACGGCGACCAGGTGATCACCTCCAGCGGAATGTATGGTAAAATCACAGCTCTGACGGATCAGACCGTAACGCTTGAAATTGCTGAAAAAACGAAAATCAAGCTTGCCCGCAACGCCATCGGTGCCGTTGTCGAGCGCAGTGGTGAGCCGCCTGTCACCCCGAAGGCTTCTTGAAGTCGTTGTGTCTGTTGAGGAAGGATCCTGTCCATGTTTGACAAGAATATCAGGCTGAGGATAGTCATTGCCGTCGTGGTCAGCCTCGTAGCGATCTTCTACATGATGCCCTCGTTGACGGACCGTCTCCCCGCCTTTTGGAAAAACAACCTTCCCAGCGAAGCGGTCCGCCTTGGACTGGACCTGCAGGGCGGTATGCATCTTATTCTGGAAGTCCAGACCGATCGGGCCGTGGAAAGTTCCCTTGAACGGATGGGAGGCAATCTCAAGGATGCGCTCATGGGAGAACGGGTCCGTTTCCGGGAACTTGAGTCGCGGGACGCCGATGCCATGGTGTTCGCCCTGCCCGATGAGGACTCGGCGCGACGGTTTAAAATCATCCTCACGGACCAATTCCCCACGCTTAAAATCGATTCGTCGCAAATCGCCGACGGTGTCGAGCGAGTTACGCTCAAGGTTGATGCCCAACAGGTTGAAGCGATAAAAAAATTCGCCCTGGAGCAGAGTCTCGAAACCATCAGAAACAGGGTGGACCAGTTCGGTGTCACCGAACCTCAAATCATTCCCCAGGGCAGGGACCGCATTCTTATCCAGTTTCCCGGCATCGATGATCCGCTGCGCGCCATAAACCTGATCGGGAAAACGGCCCTCCTGGAATTCAAGCTGGTCAATGACGAATTCAGCCTGGACGAGGCGTTGCGGGGTGCTGTTCCTCCCGGCAATGAAATTCTCTACGGAACCGGGGTTGACCGCGTTTCCGGTGCGCGGACCAGAACCCCCTACCTCCTCTATTCCCGCGCGTTGCTGACGGGCGATGCCCTCGAAGACGCCCGGGTGGCAATTGAAGGACGTTTCGGAGCGCCCTACGTGTCGATCAAATTCGATACCCAGGGTGCCCGTGATTTTGAAAGAATTACGGCACAGCATGTAAGGAAACGGCTTGCCATCGTTCTGGATGGCGTGGTGCACTCGGCGCCGGTGATACAGGAACGGATTTCAGGAGGCCAGGCGCAGATAACCGGGGATTTTTCAATGGAAGATGCGCGGGATCTCGCCATCGTCCTGCGGGCGGGAGCACTGCCGGCGCCGGTCGTCATACTGGAACAACGAAGAGTTGGACCCTCGCTGGGTCAGGACTCCATCGACAAGGGATTTCTTTCCGTTGTCGTGGGAACCCTCCTGGTGCTGGCACTCATGATCGTTTACTACAATTACTCGGGCATCATCGCCGTCGTTGCTCTTCTGATGAATTTCATTCTGATCTTCGGGGCCCTGGCGGCCTTCAAGGCAACACTGACCCTGCCCGGTGTGGCAGGGATCGTTCTGATCATCGGTATGGCGGTTGATGCCAATGTCCTCATATTTGAAAGGATCCGGGAAGAGCTTCGCCTGGGCAAGTCGCCCCGGGCCGCCGTTAAGGCAGGCTACGGGAAAGCCCTGTTAACCATTGTGGACGCCAACGTAACCACACTCATCGCGGCCCTCGTTCTCTTCCAGTTCGGTACGGGACCCGTTCGCGGATTTGCCGTGACCCTCAGCCTGGGTATTATCTGCAGTATGTTCACGGCAATTTTCGTCACCAGGATCATTTTCGATTATTTCATCTGGTACCGCAAAGTTCAGCGGGTCAGCATATAGGAGCAGGCGATGGAATTCATCAGGCCCGACACGAAATTTGATTTCTTGCGCCACTCGCGGATCGCCATCATCGCCTCCCTGGTAATGATCGTTATCGGCGCGGCTTCCCTCGTCATTCAAGGCGGCCCACGACTCGGTATCGATTTTGCCGGAGGAACCCTGATCCAGGTGAAGTTCGACACGTCCACCACGGCGGGAGACATACGAAGCGCCCTCAGGCAGACCGACATGGCCGGCAGCCTCATTCAGCAGTTCGGCACCGCCCATGAAAACGAGTTTCTCATTCGAACCGAGATGTCGGGTACTGAACTCGAGGGTCTTGCTGAACTCGTTGAAGGTGCCCTGGCCGCGCATTTCGGAGCTGAACATGTGGATATCAGGCGTGTCGAAGTGGTAGGGGCTGCCGTGGGCAAGGATCTCCGCCAGAAAGGCATGCTTTCCATCGTGTACGCCATGATCGGCATGCTCATCTACATCACCTGGCGTTTTGAGCTGCGTTTCGCCGTGGGGGCCATCACGGCCCTGGTTCACGACATTCTTGTCACCGTCGGAGCATTTTCTCTCCTGGACAAAGAATTCTCTCTGGCCGTTATCGCGGCCCTGCTTACCATCATCGGGTATTCCCTGAACGATACCATCGTTGTGTTTGACCGGATACGGGAGAACGCAAAAGGCGTCGGCGGGAAGCAGCTTCACGAGGTGGTCAATCTCAGCATCAACCAGACCTTGAGCAGAACCCTGCTCACGTCCTTCACGACGCTTCTGGTCGTAATCGCCCTCTTTTTCCTGGGCGGCGCCGTTATTCATGATTTTGCCTTCGCGCTCATGATAGGCATTATTGTGGGTACCTATTCCTCGATATTTATCGCAAGCCCCGTCGCTCTTGCCTGGGAGCGTCTGTGGCCTTTGTCGGCGAAGAAAAAAAAGAGGTAATCCCGGCGTGTCTCCCTTTGAAACGTTAGGTTTTACGGTGTTTATACTGGTTCTCTTCCTGGGAGTTTACGCCATAATTTACGGTTTTCCGGGGACGGTCATCATCTTCATCGATGCCCTGGTTTTTTCCGCCGCCACCGGGTTCAGCATAATCGAATGGAAGCACCTGGTGTGCATCGCTCTTATCGTTCTGTCCGTGGAAACAGCCGATGCCCTCATAGGCCTTTCCAACACGAAGCGGCCCGCGGTTTCCAGGGCCGGAATCGTAGCCTCCGGTGCCGGGGCGGCCATTGGCGCCGTGGTCCTGACGCCCCTGCTTCTTGCTCCGGGGACGTTCCTGGGAATGTTCCTCGGCGGCCTGGCAGGCCTGTTTGTGATGCAGCGGATCGAACAACACACATTAAAGCCGGTTTTTCGGGAGCCCACGAAGGCCATGCTCGTCAGGATCGCGGCGACATGCGGGAAAGGTACCGCGGCGATGGCGATGGCGGTATTCATGCTGGCGCGCCTGTATTCATAGTGGAAAGAACATGGGAAACGACACGGGAAAAAACAAAAAAAGCATTTTCAGGGAATACGCGAAAACTTTCATCATTGCCATTCTGATTGCACTCTTTGTGAGAACCTTTGTGGTGCAGGCCTTCAAGATTCCCTCCGGTTCAATGAAAGACACCCTGCTGGTGGGAGACCATGTACTTGTCAGCAAATTCAGCTACGGGGTGAAACTTCCCCTGATAAGAAAAACCTTGATTCCTTTCGGTACGCCGAAACAGGGCGACATAGCCGTCTTCATCTATCCTGAAGACAGGAGCAAGGATTTCATCAAGCGTGTCATTGCCGTTGAGGGAGACCTGGTGGAAATCCGGAACAAGGAAATCTTTGTCAACGGTAAACCCTATAGGGACAACCACGGCGTCTACCGGGATGAGATCGTCTACCCGCGGTCGGTTCAGCCCCGGGATAACTTCGGTCCCGTACGGGTACCCGAAGGTCACGTCTTTACCATGGGAGACAATCGCGATGAAAGCTACGACAGCCGCTTCTGGGGCTTCGTCGGTCTCGACGACTTGCACGGCAAGGCCTTCCTCATATACTGGTCCTGGAACGGAGAAGAAAGCAGCGTCCGCTGGAACAGGATCGGTACCATACTGAAGTAAATCTTGACAGAGCCGGGTCCCGTTGTTATACATCAAGCAATGTAATCGAGTGTCGATGAGTTCGTAAAAACTCGGACAAACGTCCGACTTTAGGCGGCTTTGTAAAAAATTCCTTAAGGTGGGTCGCGCACATCCCTGAAAATACGGCGTACCTGTGGGTACGCCGCAGTGACGAAGGCCGGAGGGAGACCTTTGAAAAACTATCGAAGCCGTCAGTACAGGTAACAGCGATAGGAATCATGTCTGTGGCACGCATCTTCGTACCAGCCTGGTGAGCCTTCCCCCTGTCGGCGGGAAGGTTTTTTTTGATCTTTGATGATTTTCTGAAAGTTGTCGACCGGGGCTTATAAGCAACAGGAGTGAATACATGGGGGGCACAAAGCGCGTTGTCATGGATGCGGAAGCTATAGACCGCTCTGTGACGAGAATCGCCTACGAGATGCTGGAGGACAACAAAGGCGCCTCGGACCTGATTCTCGTAGCCATACGATCCGGTGGTATTCTTTTGTCCGGGAGGATACAGAAAGCAATAATCCGTATTGAAGGCATTGAAATTCCTACAGGAATACTCGACATAACACTCTACAGGGACGACGTCGTCATGACCGGGAAAATGCCGAAGATGGGAGAAACAGATATACCTTGTTCTCTGAACGGCAAAAAGGTGGTGCTCGTGGACGATGTTATATTTACAGGCCGAACGATCCGGGCGGCCATGGACGCGCTCATGGACTTCGGCCGACCGCAACTCGTGCGCCTGGCTGTCCTGATTGACCGGGGTCATCGGGAGTTGCCCATCCGACCCGATTACGTCGGGGAAAGACTTCCATCGGCCCTGTGGGAAGACGTGAGTGTCAACCTTTCTGAATCGGGTTTATCCGACGAAGTCGTTATCCTTTGAGTGGATTATCTTATTGAACGGGGCGTTGAAACGAAAACGGTCCTGACAGCCGTCCCGGAGGTGGATTCTCCGGGTGTCGGCAAAGCCGAACAGGGGAACAGATGAAACTCGCGAGAAAAGATGTTCTGGGATTGAGAGATTTTTCTGCCGATGAAATCAATCTTGTTCTCGAAACAGCTGAATCGTTCAGGGAGATATCAACTCGAACCATCAAAAAGGTTCCTACACTGCGGGGGATCACCGTCATCAACCTGTTTTATGAAGCCAGCACCAGGACCCGGACATCCTTTGAAATAGCGGCTAAACGTCTCAGTGCCGATGCAGTGAACATATCCAGCTCAACCAGCAGCGTGGTTAAAGGCGAATCCTTTGTGGATACGGCGAAAACCCTTGAAGCCATGAGCCCGGATATCATTGTCATCCGGCATGCCTGTGCGGGAGCCCCCCATATTCTCGCGCGTCTGTTGAGTCAGTCCATTATCAATGCCGGCGACGGATCCCACGAACATCCCACCCAGGCCCTGCTCGACATGCTTACCATCCGGCAGAAAAAGGGGGGCATAGAAGGCCTCAAAGTGGTCATCGTGGGCGATATCGCCTGCAGCCGCGTGGCCCGCTCGAATATTTACGGTTTAACGACCATGGGAGCACGGGTTACCCTCTGCGGACCCGCCATGCTGATCCCCCGGGCAGTGGAAAACATGGGGGTCACGGTGGAAACGGACATGAAGAAAGCTCTCAGGGATGCCGATGTGGTGATGATGCTCCGCATGCAGGTGGAGCGGCAACATGCGGTGACCTTCTTCCCTTCAGCCCGGGAATACGCCAGGCTTTTCTGCCTGACCCGCTCCATGCTCGACCATGCCTCCGAAGACGTTATCGTCATGCATCCCGGTCCGATGAACAGGGGTATTGAAATTTCGCCTGAAGTGGCCGATGGGCCGTGGTCGGTTATTCTTGACCAGGTTACAAACGGTGTCGCCGTCCGGATGGCCCTTCTCTATCTGCTGGCAGGAGGAAGCCAATGAAACTGATTATCAAGGGCGCCAGAATCGTTGATCCCTCCCAGGATATGGATGAAACCCTGGACCTGCTTATCGAAGATGGGCTCGTCACGAAAATCGCCCGGGCTATTCCTGCTCCCCGAAGATCCGGTCAGGGTGTTGCCGTAGTCTATGACGGGGAAGGGAAAACAGTTGTCCCGGGGCTCATCGACATGCACACCCATTTCAGGGAGCCGGGCTTTGAGTACAAGGAGACGGTCCTGTCCGGAGGAGAGGCGGCGCTGGCCGGCGGTTTCACCGCCGTTGCATGCATGGCGAACACGAAACCCGTCAACGACAACAGGTCCGTTACGGAATTTATTCTTCGTCAGGCCGCCCGAGCGGACAAGGCTCGGGTATATCCCGTGGCGGCCATCAGCATGAATCTTGAAGGTACGCAGCTTACGGAGTTCGCCGATTTGAAGGATGCCGGTGCCGTTGCCCTTTCAGATGACGGAAAGTCCGTGGAGAACGGCGGCCTCATGAGGCAGGCCCTCGAGTACGCGCGGTCGCTGTCCCTGCCGGTGCTTTCGCACTGTGAAGACCGGGGACTGGCCGGAAACGGCATGATGAACGAAGGTTTTGTCGCGACCGAACTGGGTCTTCCGGGAATACCGTCGATATCGGAAGATGTCATGGTGGCCCGGGACATTGAAATTGCCCGTTACACGGGAACTACGGTTCATATCACCCATGTAAGCACCGCCGGGGCGGTGGCGCTCATACGGGATGCGAAAGCCCGGGGAGTGGCCGTAACGGCAGAAACGGCCCCCCATTATTTCACCCTGACCGATGATGCCCTTCGATCCTATTCGACAGACCTCAAAGTCTACCCTCCACTTCGGGAAACCAGGGACCGGGAAGCCGTCATGGAAGGACTTAAGGACGGAACCATTGATGCCATTGCCAGCGACCATGCCCCCCACTCTTCCATAGAAAAGGATGTTGAATTCGCCTACGCTGCCTCGGGGCTGATCGGTCTCGAAACATCCCTCGCCCTGTCCCTCGCGCTCGTAGAAAAGGGCATTCTCACCATGCCGGGACTCGTGAGGGCAATGAGCCTGAATCCGGCCCGAATCCTGGGCGTGAGCGGGGGAACCCTGCGAAAGGGTTCCATTGCCGACGTTACCGTCATCGACAGAAACAGGAACTGGACGGTGGATGTCTCGTCCTTCAGATCGAAAAGCAGAAATTGCCCGTTCCATGGTTGGGCGCTGACAGGTAAGGCCGTCATGACCATCGTCGGCGGTGTCATAAAATACCGGGACGACGACCTTCCCCTGTGACAGAGCCATGGATTCTGACGGCTTCGTAAAATGTACCGGTCGTTTATCAAAAGCCTCGGGAACCTGCATGGTCAAAGTGGTTGCCCCTGCGAGGGCGGACAATCAAGGTGTTTTGATGAATGCGCGCAAGCATGACGGAACGTTCGCGGGGCTGCTCCATCCCTCGGGACTCAAGCGCTTCAGTCTTGTTGTGGCCCTCTACACTCATTTTTTTTCGGCGGTCCGTACAGATGCCTTCGGGTTTTGCACCCTTTCCGGCCCTACAACGATATTTTCCAGGCATCTGCTGTGATGACCGGGCGTGCTGTAGAACGGGTGCGGGGCTATGTGCTGGCATACCGCGATTATGGAGAGTCTGACAGGATCGTCACCGTGCTTACCGGAGAAAAAGGGAAGTTCAAGGGGATTGCCAAGGGCGCGCGCAGGAGCAGGAAACGGTTCGCCAACGCTATTGAACTCTTCTGCCTTTCGTCGATTCTTGTTTCACGCCGTCGCCCGGAGGGGCTGTATCTCATCGAAGAGTGCGACGTTATCAATCATTATCCCGCCATCAGGGAAGATCTCGAAAAAACTCTTGCGGCGTCGTATTTCAGTGAACTTGTGGACCTTTTCACGGCGGAAGAAAAACCGGGTCCCCGCCTCTTTGATCACCTGAAGGGATTTCTCGACCTCCTTGAACACGGACCGCTCTCGGAGTCCCTGTCGAGGTTCTTTGAACTGCGTCTGCTCTCTCTTTCCGGCTATGAACCGGCCTTGGACCGGTGTGCCGGCTGCGGATCTCCGCTCGGCGGAACAAGAGGCCTTTCTTTTGTTCCGGAGGAAGGCAGGAGCAGGTGTGAGGGTTGCTGCGGACCTGAATCATCGGGGGTTCACCTCTCTCCCGGCACGATTCAAACCTTGATTGCGGGGAACACCATCGCCCTTGACAAAATAAGAAGGCTGTCCTTTACCGGCCGGGCGCTTCGGGAAAGCGATGCCATGATGTCTCGCCTCATTCGGCATATCCTGGGCCGGGAGCCCCGATCGATGAGGGTCTGCAAAGAAGTCCTTCTCCTGGCACGCCGAAAGGAAAGCAGTCCGTCCTGACGGTGCCGGTCGGCTCGGCGATGTCTGTCCTGATGCCTGCAACCCTGCCGAAATCCGACCTTTTGCCTTGACAGGTTTTGAGCGTGGTGATAGTTTCCGCAGGCGACAGATCATACACCTCTCTCACAATCCTGACGGATTCGTACGATGGTGCCGGAGGCTTGATTGCGCTCTTTCCTTCGTCACCGCGGCGTACCTCACGGTGTGCCTCGAGGAGCTTGTTACAACGCCGTCCTCTATCAGACGTTTTTCGACTTTGTACGAAACCGTCAATCCTGCGAAGGAGACAGGGAGTGACCCTTCAAGAACTCATCATGGCCCTCGACCGGTACTGGGCGGACCGGGGCTGCATCATCCAGCAACCGTACGATATCGAGGTGGGCGCGGGAACCTTCAACCCGGCAACCTTTCTCAGGGCGCTGGGTCCGGAACCCTGGAACGTGGCCTACGTGGAACCTTCCCGACGACCCACCGACGGGCGGTACGGAGAGAACCCGAACCGTCTTCAGCAGTACTATCAGTACCAGGTGATCATGAAGCCTTCGCCCATGGACATTCAGGATCTGTACCTGGATTCGCTGAAAAGTTTCGGTATCGAACCGCTGGATCATGATATTCGCTTCGTGGAAGATGACTGGGAATCTCCAACACTGGGTGCCTGGGGCCTGGGGTGGGAAGTCTGGCTCGACGGGATGGAAATAACCCAGTTCACATACTTTCAACAAGTAGGCGGCATCGACTTGAACCCTGTCTGCGTCGAGATCACCTATGGCATCGAACGTATCGCCATGTATCTCCAGAACGTGGACAACGTTTACAACCTGCAGTGGGCGCACGGCATTACCTACGGAGATGTTCACCACCGTGGAGAAGTTGAGGGCTCCAGGTACAATTTTGAATGCGCCGACACGGACATGCTGAGAGTTCTCTTCGACATGTACGAAGCGGAGTCTCGGAAAGCCGGTGATTGCGGGTTGGTGCTTCCCTCTTATGACTATTGCCTCAAATGCTCCCACGTGTTCAATATTCTCGATGCCCGGGGCGCCATAAGCGTTACGGAGCGGACCGGCTACATCGGGCGTGTGCGTAACCTGGCCCGGCTTGCCGCCGAGGCATATGTCAAACAACGCGATGACATGGGACATCCCTTGATGGGCCGGTGGAAAAACTCCTTGCCGGGATGAGTTTCCGGTACAACGGCGGGACGACAGACTGTGAAAAGGACACTCCATGGGCATGGAACTTCTGCTTGAAATAGGGACGGAGGAAATTCCGGCGGCGTTTCTTCCAAGGGCCCTGGACCACATGACGTCGACAATGCCGCGCGAGTTGTCCCGGTTGCGTATCACCCACGGTGCCGTGAAAACCATGGCGACGCCTCGACGTATGTTCCTCGCCGTCAGTGATGTGGCGGAACGGCAGGAGGACCAGGTGGTTGAAAAGGTGGGTCCTGCCGTTGGCGCCGCTTTCGACGAGGCGGGCAATCCCACGAAGGCCGCTCTGGGTTTTGCCCGTGGGCAGGGACTCGATGTCTCCGACCTGAAACGTGTATGTACCGGAAAGGGCGAATACCTGGCGGCACGGAAGCATATCGCCGGCGAGGATACGGCGACCATACTGGCTTCTTTACTGCCGGATTTTATCAGGGCCATACCGTTTCAGAAGTCCATGCGATGGAGGGATCTCGAACTTCGATTCGTTCGTCCGATTCACTGGATCCTGGCACTCTTCGGCGGAAGGGTGCTTCCCTTCGAAATCGGCGGCATCACAAGCGGAAGGAAAAGCCGGGGACACCGGTTCATGAATCCCGGCTCCTTCACCGTGGCGTCTCTCGACGAGTATATGCGCAAAACACGGGAGCATTGTGTTATCGTCGATGCGGAAGAGCGCAAAGAAATCATCCGGGAACAGGCGCACACGGCAGCATCGGATCTTTCAGGCAGGGTACTTGAAAACGAGGCCCTCCTTGAGGAGATAGCCTATCTCATTGAATACCCGTCTGTCGTGACCGGAACCTTTGACCGGGGATACCTCGATCTGCCCCGGGAGGTCCTCGTCACATCCATGATGAAACACCAGAAGTACTTTGCCGTTACCGATGAGACGGGAAACCTTCTCAACCATTTTATCGCGGTAAATAACACGGTGGCCCGGAACCCTGCCGTAGTGGCCGCCGGTAACGAGAAAGTGTTGCGGGCCCGTCTCGCGGACGCTCGCTTTTTCTTTGAGGAAGACCGGAAGAAGCCTCTCGAACAGGGACTGGAGGAACTTAAAAATGTCATTTTCCACAGCCTCATCGGGACTTCCTACGACAAGGTCATGCGGTTTCGCGAACTCGCCCGCCACATTGCCGGTATGGTCAATCCAGCCGTAACGGATATCGTGGACAGAGCCGCTCTTCTCTGCAAGGGAGACCTCGAGACACAGATGGTCTACGAATTTCCCGAACTGCAGGGAATAATGGGTCGTGAATACGCCCGAATACAGGGTGAAGATGCCGCCGTGGCCGACGCCATCTATGAACACTACCTGCCGATTCAGGCAGGCGGCGCGCTTCCGGAAAGCGACGCGGGTGCCATAATCAGCATCGCCGACAAGGTGGATACCATTACGGCATGTTTCGGCGTCAACCTCGTTCCCACGGGAACAGCCGATCCCTATGCCTTGCGGCGGCAGTCCCTGGGCGTTATCAACATCATTCTGGACAGATCCTGGCGCGTGGCCCTGGATGACCTGGTGCAACGAAGCCTGGCGACGATGGCACATATTCTGAAACGTCCCGCCGAGGAAACGGTGTCACAGATTCTGGAATTCTTCATGGCCCGGTTTCAAAATCAGCTTATTTCCCAGGGACGCCCCTACGATGTGGTGGACGCTGTTCTCTCCATCGGCGCTACGGATCTCGTTGATGCCGCGGCACGCATCGATGCCGTTGAGGCCTTCAAAAGCCACCCCGACTTTGAACCTCTGGTTATAGCGTTCAAACGGGTCGTCAATATTCTGAAGGGCTTCGAAGGAGGAATCCTCAAGGAAGAATACTTCAAGACCAATGCCGAAAGGGATCTTCACCGCTCTTTTCTGGACATCAGCGAAGAAGCCGGGGGAGCCCTGGGAACACGGAACTACCCCAAAGCCCTGGCGGCCATGGCGCGGCTCAGAAAACCCGTGGACACCTTCTTCGAAACGGTTCTGGTCATGGCCGATGACGAAACGGTTCGAACGAACCGGCTTTCTCTGCTGGCGGGTATAGCGGAACTTTTTTTCCGGGTGGCCGATTTCTCGAAAATCGTCACGGAACGCCAGACATCCGTCTGATTCACAGGAAACCCTTTCACGTGCTTCCGGGTCTCCTGTGACAGCTCCGTCCGTCTCACAGACCACCTCCATAAAGATACCCTCTAAACCGGACAGTGTACGTGCTCCCGACAATTGTCCGATTTTATGTGTCAGCAACAAATAGATTTGTCCGGTTTTATGTTGCCCGGACTGCCCGTCTCTGGTAATATCTTTGAACATCCAAAAAAAAGATGATACAAGACCTCCGTAAACTGTTTCTTCGAGGAATATCGCGGCGAGGAATCCTTCTTTACTATCGTCACCGCGCACGATTTCTTCCTGCGGTTGAAATGGTAAAATCAATAGTTTTTTAAAGGTCTTGACGTGTTACCCAAGAGACTTTCGCCCCTTCGGGAAGAAGGCCGGGCAGGTTGTCATGAACGTACTGTTGATCTATCCCAGATACCCCACGACTTTCTGGAGCTTTCAACACGCCCTGAAATTCGTTGCCAAGAAAGCCGCCTTCCCCCCCCTGGGGTTGTTGACGGTGGCGTCGTTGTTGCCCGAAGACTGGAATCTCCGCCTTATCGACCTTAATAGTACCGATCTTTGTGACGGGGACCTTCAATGGGCTGACTGTGTCATGATCAGTGCCATGCTTGTCCAGAGAGAATCAGCGGACCAGGTGCTTTCCAGGTGCGCCACACTGGCAAAGCCCGTAATTGCCGGAGGCCCCCTCTTTACGGCATTGAAAGAGGAGTATCTTCCACGGGTGAGTCACCTGGTTGCCGGTGAAGGAGAAGAAACGATTCCTCTCTTTGTCGAAGACTTCAAAGCCGGTTGCGCCCGGAAAATGTATCAATCTGAAGAATTTCCTGATTTGACCCAATCGCCGATTCCCCGTTGGGACCTGATCCGGGTGAACGATTACGCTTCCATGATGATTCAGAATTCAAGGGGCTGCCCCTTCAATTGTGAATTCTGTGACGTGACCACTCTCTTCGGCCACAGGCCCCGCCTTAAAACGCCGGTGCAGTTCGTGGCCGAGCTTCAGGCAATATATGACATGGGTTGGCGAGGGGGGGTCTTTGTGGTGGACGATAATTTTATCGCAAACAAGAAGGCCATCAAGGAAATGCTCCCCTCCGTCATTCACTGGATGGAACAGCGCGATCATCCCTTTACGTTTTTCACGGAGGCTTCCATTAACATTGCCGAAGATGACGAGCTGCTCGACATGATGGTCCGGGCCGGTTTTGACAGTGTCTTCATAGGCCTTGAAACACCGAATGAGGAAAGTCTCAGGGAATGTTCGAAAACGCAGAACCTTGGACGTGATCTTGTCGCCTCCATACATAAACTACATGGCAGGGGACTGGCGGTAATGGGCGGGTACATTGTCGGCTTTGACAATGATGACCATAATATTTTTGCCCGGCAAAAGAGATTTATTCAAGAAACGGGTGTGGTCACAGCCATGGTGGGACTGTTACAGGCTCTTCCCAACACCCGACTCTGGCGGCGGCTCAGGGATGAAAACCGCCTTGCCGCGCCATCAACGGGAGACAACACCGATGGAAGCGTCAACTTTATACCTGCCATGGGAAGACAAAACCTCATTCGGGGATATGTGACGCTGTTGCGGGCTATCTACAGCCCGAAGCTGTTTCACCAACGGCTGTTTACCTTTCTTGAAAACTACAACAAGCCGACCTGCCCCATGAGACAGCCCGGCATGGAACAGGTGCCGGCCCTGATCAAGTCCATTTTCTACATGGGAGTCCTGGGAAACGGGATATCACAGTGGTATTTCTGGAAAACCCTCGTCAAGACCCTTGCCTGGTATCGGCAGGCCTTGCCGGAAGCGATCACCCTGATGATTTACGGCCACCATTTCCGCAAGGTGGCCCGCCGGCTCTCCCGGGATGCCCTTCTCGTCATCGAGTATTCCGGATGAACTCGTACAACTCTCTTACAAAGCCGCCATTCCTGACTCAACGATGTTCCCGAGTCTTGTGAAAGGCAATATGGGGCCATGTCTTCATGGTGTGTTCCAGGCGCCATTCACTGGTTGTCAGAAATGCCGGTCGGTCCTCGGAATCATAAAAGAAGGAGGAGCTGTTTTGTTCCTCGAACTCCTTCAGTGCTTTCCGGTCCCCGCATGATACCCACCGGGCAACGGTGCAGGGGGCCTCGTCATAGACCGTCTCCGCACCGTATTCGTCCTTCAGGCGCCGGGCTGTTACCTCGAACTGAAGTGTTCCAACAGCTCCCAGGATAATCTCGTTTCGTGCCCTCGGCCTGAAAACCTGCACGGTCCCTTCTTCGGCAAGCTGCACCAGACCCTTCTGCAACTGCTTGATTTTAATGGGGTTTTTAAGCCGGACACGACGGAACTGCTCCGGGGCGAAGCTGGGAATGCCCGTGAACTTGAGCGGTTCCTTCGCCGTCAGGGTGTCTCCTACCTTGAGCGTTCCGTGGTTATGAATTCCGATGATGTCGCCGGGCCATGCCTCCTCCACGCTGGTCCGGTCCTGGGACATGAAGATTGTCGCGTTGGCCAGGGACATCTCCTTGCCGATCCTGTGATGTACAACCTTCATACCCCGGTGGAATGTTCCCGAGCAGATTCGAAAAAAGGCGATGCGATCCCGGTGGGACGGGTCCATGTTTGCCTGTATTTTAAAAACAAAACCGGAGAAGTCTTCCTCGTAGGGCGACACGGTTCTGGTTACAGCGGTTCTCGGCAGGGGAGACGGGGCCATTTCAACGAAGGTATCCAGCAGTTCCCTGACGCCGAAGTTGTTGATAGCGCTACCGAAAAATACCGGCGTCTGGCTGCCTTTCAGGTAGTGCTCTATCGAGAACGTGTCGGCGGCACCCTCCAGGAGTTCCATATCGCTTCGCAACTCACCGGCCTGACTTCCGAGCAGTGCATCCAGCCGGCTGTCGGTGAGATCGCTGATGGTAATACCCTCATGTATATGTCGGTTTTCTCCGGGTGTAAAAAGGTGCATCTCCCGGCGGTAGCGGTTGTAGACCCCCTTGAAGCTTTTTCCCATTCCCACGGGCCAGGAAAGAGGGATGCATTCAACCTGGAGTTTGTCCTCGATGTCGGACAAGAGATCCAGGGGCGGCAGTCCGTCGCGGTCAAGCTTGTTAATAAAGGTAATGATGGGTGTGTTGCGCATGCGGCACACCTCCATCAGTTTTTCCGTCTGCGGTTCGACCCCCTTGCCGCTGTCGATGACCATGAGGGCGCTGTCCACCGCGGTAAGGACCCGGTACGTGTCTTCCGAGAAATCCTGGTGACCCGGTGTGTCGAGAAGGTTGATTTCATAGTCCCGGTAATTGAATCTCATGACCGATGTCGTGACGGAGATTCCCCGGTCTTTTTCCACGGCCATCCAGTCGCTCAGGGCGTGGCGGGAAGCCTTCCTCGCCCGGATAGCACCTGCCTGCTGGATGGCGCCGCCGAAAAGGAGAAGTTTTTCTGTCAGTGTGGTTTTCCCCGCGTCGGGGTGACTGATGATGCCGAAGTTCCGACGCTGGCGCACTTCTTTTTGGTGATGTCTGTCCACGATGATACGTATCGATTCTTTTTCCATCAGAGGATGGTTTTCGAGGTAGCGAACTTCGATAAAGAGACGGCATGTAGCACAGTTCCACCTGTTTGTACAGAGGGACGAACCCCCAATCCACCACCACCATTCTGCTGCGTCACGTTTTTGTGTTTTTCAAGCCTTGTATTGCGCCGGCGTCTGCGGCTGCGAGACTGCCCGGAGTATTGTCCGCATCTGCGCATAAAAATGGCTGTTTGTTTCGATAGTTCGGAAGAGTACGGACGAAGGTCTCTCTCGCGGGTCGTGGTGCGGCGATCCGCCGGGCATCGGTACCGGAACTGAACGGCTCGGAGTCTCCTGTCCACACGGTGCGGGGAGTATTTTTATTTTCCTGCCGGTGGATTAAGGGAACCGGGTCCGCGCACCGGGTATGCCATGATTCCATTGACATACAGCACAGCTGTCCGTATAGTCGCCTTGAGTACCCGGCTAGGCGGTCCCGATGTCCGCGGCCGGGCGGGAGGAAACCCGTGAGCATGACACCCCTTTTTATACGGTTTGTCCAATGAGTTCAATTCGTATCGGTTCGGGTGCAGGATATTCCGGAGACAGGATTGAACCGGCGGTGGAACTGGCCGGTACGGGCGACATCGCGTATCTTGTTTTTGAATGCCTGGCCGAACGAACAATCGCCCTGGCACAACTGGCGAGGCGAAAGGATCCGAAAACGGGTTATGATCCCATGCTGAAAGCACGTATGGAGACCTGCCTGCCCGTCTGCAGGGATAAGGGTATCCGGATTATCACCAACATGGGAGCCGCACATCCCGAAGCTGCCGCGGAGGCCACCCGGGACATCGCCCAGAGGCTTGGTATGGGAGACCTCTCGATTGCCGCGGTTCTTGGGGACGATGTTTTTGATCTGGTCCAAAAGGGCACGTATCCGCTTGAAGAAACGGGCGATAGATCAACGACGCTTCCGGGCAGGATGGTGTCGGCCAATGCCTATCTGGGTGCCGGCGGCATTGTCGAAGCTCTCGAAGCGGGCGCTGATGTCGTGATTACCGGCCGCGTCGCAGACTCGGCCCTGTTTACCGCCCCGGCAATTTACGAATTCGGCTGGTCCATGGACGACTGGGATATGATGGGGCAGGCTGTCGTCATGGGGCACCTCCTGGAATGCGCGGGCCAGGTAACGGGAGGATATTTCGCTGACCCGGGATACAAGGATGTACCGGACCTGGCGAGGTTGGGCTTCCCCCTTGCGGAAGTGGAAGCCGACGGCTCCTTCACGGTGACGAAACCCCCCGGATCCGGCGGTATGGTGACACTCGCCACGTGCAAGGAACAACTGCTGTACGAACTATTCGACCCCTCTTCCTATGTCACCCCTGACGTCGTGGCCGATTTTACCGGAGTGAGGATGGAGAAAACCGGAAAGAACCGGGTCCGGGTCACGGGGGGACGGGGGAGAGCGAGGACCGGCAGCCTCAAGGTTTCCATCGGATACCTGGACGGCTTCATCGGTGAAGGACAGATCAGTTATGGCGGGACCGGTGCCGCGGCACGGGGACGCCTGGCACTGGACATCGTTGCCGAGAGGCTCCGACTGGCGGGCGTTGAATGCCGGGAGATCAGGCGGGAACTTATCGGACTCAACTCTCTTGTGGGGGAAGGAGTGCTTCAGAGTGAACAGGAGCCTCCCGAGGTGAGGGTCCGGTTCGCCGGTCGTGTATGGACCATGGAAGAGGCTCTTCGCATCGGCGACGAAGTGGAACGCCTCTACACCAACGGTCCGGCAGGGGGGGCAGGTGCCTGGAAGGCTGCCCGGGAAATTATTGCCGTCGCCTCAACGTTCATTCCGTGTTCCCTGGTTCGGCATCACATACGGTATTACGGAGCAGACTGAATGAAGTTGCGGGACATCGCCCATTCACGGTCCGGTGACAAGGGTGACCAGGCCACTATCTCGGTCATTGCCTTTGATCCCTCCCGGTATCCGCTCCTGGAACGTCATGTCACGGCGGAGCGGGTGAAGGTTTTTTTCTCCGGGGTCGTGAGGGGTACTGTGGAGCGTTATGAGCTTCCGGAACTGGGGGCCCTGAACTTTGTGCTCCAGGGAGCCCTCGGTGGCGGCGTTACGCGGAGCCTTGCCCTTGATCTCCACGGCAAGTCGCTCAGTTCGAGAATATTGGAAATGGAGATTCCCGAAACATGACGGCTTCATAAAACGGTACCGGAGGCATGCGTGCGCTCCGGCCTTCGTCACTGCGGCGTAGAAGTGAGACCTTTCAAACTATCGATTGTGTCATTTCGATATCAAGGAAAGATTTCTCGTCGCTACGCTCCTCGAAATGACATTTTTAAAGGTCACTTCGAACGCTTCCCTGTCACTTCGAACGCAAGTGAGAAGTCTGAAAGATCCCTCGCTTTGTTCGGGACATGGATTTCTCGTCGCGATGCTCCTCGAAGCGACACAATGAAAGGTCTCGAAGCACGCTTCATTCCTCAGGGTGTGCGCGCGCGTGCATCAGGGAGCTTTTTACGAAGCCGTCCTCTACCGGACGTTTTGCGACTTCTCCGTACCATAGGCGTACGTGTATGACATCATGCAGCGCATAATTCCGGAGCTGGGAGCGTTGCCTGTACCGGCGTACAGCCGAGTTCCGTGGCCCTTTTTTGAAGATTTTCCACGGCCTCCGGTTGTGCCGGTGAGCCCATATTCGACGATGCCCGCGTATGGCACGTCAGTTGTATGATGCAGGCCCGCCGGAGGCGGGCCGGGCGCTTTGTACGAGATCATCATTTTTGAGGGAGAGCTCTGTCATTCCCCGGTATCGACAGGGGGCTCGGTGATGGACGAACCGCTGATCAGGGAAAGTTTCGCGGCCCGGGACAGGTTCTTGATGGTCCGTTCCAGTTTCATGGCAGCCGACCGGGTTCCTGCGGTACGAATGAAGACCAGTTCCAGCGGACCTCGCCCCCTGAGATAACGTGACCCCCGCCCTCCGCCCCGTTCATGCTCGACTCGACGCCTGTGCGGATCGGTGCTGATACCGGTGTAAAGACATCCATCGGCGCGGCGTATAATGTAGACATACCAAGTCTGCTCCATACCTGATCGTCTCTCAAAAGTCACTTGAAGTCGCCATGCCTCCTGACCCATTACCCTATACGGGGGTTGAGCGCAACACAAGAGCCGTCCTGTTGCTTTTCGGTGCCGAGTTCTCTGCATAACCGGCAAAAAAGTCCTCACGAAGGTCCCCATGACCGCCGGAAGGGACCGGAATGCAACGGGACAGAAAGAACCTTCGATGAAATATTCTCCCAGAGCCATCCTGGCCGCCGCGGCCGTCGTGCTTGTCCTTGTGATTCCTGTCTCGTCCGGATGTAAAGAGCTCCAGGTTCTTGCCTCTCAGGATGTGACCGTCTACTATGAGGACTCCCTGGAAGCGTCGGCACTCGAAATCGAAGCTTCCTTCCGGGACCTGGTCCGGGAACTTGAGGCTGTCCTGGGCTGGCGGCTTCCGGAGTCTCCGGCGGTGGTCCTCACGGCGGACAGGAGAACCTTCGTTCGCATGGCGGGTTCCGATCACGTGGCTGCCGTGGCGATTCCCCGGAAGCAACTCATTCTTATCGACCATTCCCGCATGACTCTGCGGTCTTCTACCTTGAAACACACCCTGAAGCATGAACTCTGTCACCTGCTTCTCCACCGGCACATAGATAGTCCGAGACTGCCACGATGGCTCGATGAAGGCGTCGCCCAGTGGACCAGCGACGGCATGTCGGAAATCCTTATGAAACGGAATCCTTTTCTGGTTTCCAGGGCGGTCAGGACGGGCAACATCATCCCCCTGCGTCACATGGAGACATCATTTCCCGCGAGTGAGCAGGAACTTCTGCTGTCATACGAGGCGAGCAAAAGCATCGTCGAGTTCATACTCAGAGACTACGGCCGTGAGGGTCTTCAGGGGATTCTCGAGGGTCTTCGCCGGGGCGACGACATTGACGGGGCGGTGCCGGGGAGCCTCGGTATCTCCCTTGATGAACTGGAACGCCGCTGGCACGACCACGTCAGGGGACGGGCCTCCTGGATAGCCTTTGCGGGGTATTATCTCTACGAGCTGCTTTTCGTCGGCGCCGCACTGCTCCTGGTCGCTGCGTTTATCCGGACTATGAAACGAAAAAGGGATTTCAGACGGTTCGATGAAGGAGATGACACAGGTCAGGAAAAATAGTTTCTGAACAGTCCTTCGGCGGCAATGATTCCCGAAATTCCGGCACCCACGATGCCCCGACTTTTTCCGGTTCCGTCACCGGCGACGAACAGGCCCGCCATGTTCGTCTCGAGATCAGCCGTGGTTGGAAAGTTGGTGTCGAAAAATTTGATCTCCGGCGCGTACATCAGGGTGGAGGGGTGGAGGATCCCGGGGACGATCTTGTCCATTTTTTTTAGAGCTTCCCACAGGTTGTCCATGATTCGAGCGGGCATTCCCAGGCCGATGTCTCCCGGGACAGCAGTACAGGAGGCCTTGCAAAAATCGAAGTGGCGGATTTTACTGTTGAAGGTCGACCGGGTGCTTCGTCTTCCTTCTCTGAAATCACCCACGCGCTGGACGATGGGCGTGCCGTCGCCGAGGAGAAAAAACTGCCGGGCTATCATTCGTCCGAATTCGGTGGTGTCGGAAAAGGGTTCTGTGAGGGCCACCGTGTTGATAAGGGCGAAATTGGTGTTTCCTGACTTTTTTCGGTGCAGTGCGTCGCCGTTCACGAGCTTGAAGGACTCGTAGGCTTCAAACCGCACCCGGCCCCCCGGATTGGTGCAGAATGTGCGCACCCGGTCACCATGGCCGGCCGTAAGAAATATAAATTTGGGATCGTAGACATGGGAGGTGACGGGATCATAAATGGACCGGTTGAGTTCCAGCCGGATACCTACATCGATAGGTCCAAACCGGTTGTCAATACCCAGTTTCCGTGCTCTGTCCCTGAACCAGTAGGCTCCGCTGCGCCCCGGCGCGACCAGGAGCACCCGGGCTGAATGGCGGAACTTCCTGGTGCCGTCCTGAAGCAGAAGGTCGAATATCCCCTTGCCGGCCTTTTCAATGGATATGACTTCCGTTCCAAGGAAAAATATGGTTTTTTTCAGGCGGTTCCGAAGGTAATCCACAGCGGCCTTTCCATTGTCCGTTCCCCAATGCCACTGTTCGGGGGCAATAAATTCCACGTTCTGTTCGCGGGCGATTTCCCGTAATACATCGACGGTTTCATGTCTGTCCGTAAAGGTGACCTGCCGCAGGTGAGGAAAACCCGTCAGGATCTTTTTCATCGACTCCATGAGCTCCCGAGCTCGTCCGATGTCGATCTGAAGCTCCTCCAGGTCGATGCCCACCCGATGATCAAAATTCAGCTTTCCGTCGTTCAGGAGTCCCCCGGCGGGATAGCTGTTCCGGTCGGCTATGATGATTCCCTCCATGCCGAGCTCTTCGAGTCTGATCGCGGCGAACAGTGCCGCGGGTCCGGACCCGATGATGAATACGTTGCAGGAGTCTTTTCCTTTCATGTTGTTGCTTCCTCTGCGCGCGGCTTGCCGTCGATCCGGACGGCTGACTGCCATGATACCTTCAGGGATCCCCTTTCGCAACCATTGCGTAGGCGTTCATGAGTCCCTCGTCGGCGAAGCTGTAATAACAGTTGTCGCCGATAATGATGTGGTCAAAGCAGCAGATCCCCGTTGCCCGGGCGGCGATGACGAGGTTTTTCGTAAACAGCCTGTCCTGATCGCTCGGTTCGACGGAACCGGACGGATGATTGTGCGAAACGATGATGGACGCGGAATTTTTCCTGATGGCCTGCTGGAGAATTTCCCGTATATGGGGATTTGCCTGGTCCACGGTACCCTGGTCGATTTCAATGACGTCGGCGATAACGTTTTTTCGGTCCAGCAGCAGCACAACAAACCGTTCTTTTTTGAGATCCCGCAAGAGGGGCATGAGCCGTTCCGCCACGTCGGATGAGTTGCGCACAGGCTGCTCGACGCTCTTTTCCTCGCTGTGCATGCGCCGGCCCAACTCGACGGCGGCCTTGATCTGGGCGATCTTGGCGTTTTTCAACCCCGCGATTTCTCTGAACTCGGTTATATCGGCATCGCTCATGGCCCGAAGGCTCCTGAAGCGGTGAAGCACCTCTCTGCCAATATCGACGGCGCTTCTGCCCGGCGTTCCCGTGCGGATTATGATGGCCATAAGTTCCGCATTGCTGAGAGTCTGCTCTCCATATTTCAGCAGTTTTTCCCTGGGACGGTCGTCTTTCGACCACTGGCGGATCGAAAGAGAATATCCCCGTTGTTTCGGCATGATGCAGCCCTCCTCGTAGAGATGTTTTTTGGCTTTCACGATGGGGCTGAGAAAACGTCAGGGGACTGTCCGGAAACGGTCGGTACAGCACACAGGGTGTCGGAGAGAGTTTTGCGGCGGGTGTTGGTGAAACGTCATTTCAACAGCACTATTACTAGCGACAGTCGACGGACATGTCAAGCCCGGGCAGGGCGGTCCGGGCGCCTGTTCTTCGGGAAAGCGCCTTCAGTCGCTTCTGCGAAGGACACATCGCCGGTGAAAATCCTTCGCCTGATGCCGTCGTCACACTCCAGAACCAGGGCTCCGTCGCTATCGATATCGACGGCTCGTCCTTCTATGGCCTCCCTTCCCCCTGTCACCGTGACCCGTTGTTCCATGGTGCAGTTCTGGTCCTTCCACTGCCGCCGGAACGGTTCAAATCCGTCCGAACCAAACGTATCGAGAGCCTGTTCCAGTTCACGAAGGCTGTCCTGGAGCAGCTTCACTCCCGACACCGCTGCTCCATTGTTCCCCGCCAGCGAGCCCGCCTTCTCCCGAATATCCTCGGGGAATTCAGAGGGTGGCGTGTTGACGTTGATTCCGACTCCGAGGACAATCCAGTCGAGACGATCCACTTCGGCGCTCATTTCCGCCAGAATGCCCGCGGTCTTGCGATCATTGACAAGAACATCATTGGGCCATTTCAGCCGGGGCCGCAGCGTTGTGTGCCGCCCGATGGCTCTGAGCAGGGCGACGCCGGCAACCAGGGGAATCCGGCAGGCATCGACGATGTCGACGGGGGGACGGAGAATAAGGGAAAAATATAGTCCCCCGGGAGGCGAGGCCCAGGAACGGCCCAGTCGTCCCCGGCCGTCGGTCTGCCTTTCCGCTACCACCAATGTCCCGTCAGCGCTTCCCTGGTATGCCAACTTTTTCGCATGGTTCTGTGTTGAAGACAGCATTTCGAAGAGGACGATGTTTCGACCCACCGTGCGGGTTTCGAGACCCGATGCGATTTCATCGGCCAGGAGGCGGTCGGGGACACCGGTCAGCGCGTAGCCCCTTCGGGGCGAGGAGGAAATACGGTACCCTTCCAGGCGTAGTTTTTTGACGTATTTCCAGATGGAGGTCCGGGAGACACCCAACTCAGCGGCCAGGACTTCACCCGAGACGGTGCATCCCTCCTTGAGGCGGGTTAATATGGCTCGTTTCATAGAGAGACGAGTATCCTGCTCTGAATGTATTTGTCAACCATAAAACGACAATTGGGTTGACAATACATCCTGAACAGGCATCAGCGCAGATACAGGGCGAGGAGAACCACCAGAAACAGAATAATTACCAGCACCAGCTGCCACCGGAACTGTCTGATCCACTTTTTGCGGTCATCGATGTACTTTGAATTGATGCCCGTTATTGAAAACATGACGGGATGCCGGTCTTTTGCCCTCAGGTGCGATTCGTAGATGGATTCGGCGGAGAACCAGAGGAGCGCGGCCACGGCTACGACGATCACTATGAGTATCATGATTGATAACCTCGTAAAAAAATCAAACTCTTGTTTCCCCGGCTTCCGGCGTTTCCTCCTCTCCGGGGGTATCCCCCGAAACATCGGGTGGTTTGACGGGAATGTAAGCATCGAAGGTTGTCCCTGATTGCTCCGATGATTCGACAGTGATCAGGCCATCGTGATTCTTCAGTATGGAATGAGAAACGGCGAGTCCAAGACCCGTCCCCCGACCGCCGTCCCGTTTTGTCGTAAAGTAGGGATCAAAAATGCGGGGCATATCCTTCTCATTGATGCCGGAGCCACGATCCGTGATGGATACTTTCACGTAGTCTCCCCGCGGCAGGGACGGCATGTAAGGACCGACAACCACGTTTTGGGCGGACAGTTCGATGTACCCGCCGTGGGGCATGGCCTCGATTGAATTTTCAATGATGTTTTTGAAGGCCTGCCGGAGTTGTTTGCCGTCGCCATAGACGGACCAGAGGTCGGGAGGAAGTGAAATCCGCCAGATGATGTCCTCCCGCTTGTCCATCGAATCGGCAAGTTCGCGGAGAATGCCGTCAATGGGTTCAATCTGCCGCACGGTAAACCCTCCCTTGGCGAAGGTGATCAGTTTGTGGGCGAGTTTTTTTGCCTGCAGACCCGCCTTTTCCGCGATGGCCAAGTCCTCTTCGAGCATTTTATTTTCATCGTCCGCCGAGATTTTTGCCAGGAAGATATTACGCAAAACCGCCGACAGGAGGCTGTCGAAATCTCTTGCCACGCCGCTTGCAAAGGTTCCCAGGGACTCGATTTTTTTGCTCCGGATCAGTTCCTCTTCAGAGCGCTTGCTGTCGGTTATGTCCTCAAGAGTTTCGATGGCTCCCGTGATTCTGCCCCGGGAATCACGTATCGCCGCAGCGGTGATGCGGACCCAGAGTCCGGTTCCCCCCATTTCCTTGATGAACTTCGTTGTTTCATAGGCATCTCTGATAAGGGGTGACTTCCTGATAGAGGATGGATACCAGTCGGAATCGGGTTTGAGCGATTCGTCGACGATCATGTCCGCCATGCAGGGACCTTCTTTCCCGTAGAATGCCTTTCCGTGTTCCTTTGAGCCCACGATATCCCTGACCTTGACACCGCTCAGGGCCTCGAGGGCCTGGTTCCAGTAAATCACGGTGTGATCCCTGTTAATGACGAAGGTCGGAATGGGCGATCCTTTGATTATGCTGCGCATCATTCGTTCACGCTCCGCCTTTTGCCGGTAAGCATACCCCAGGCCGGCAGCGGCGGATATGACGAGACCGAAAAGAAATGCCAGAAACAGGTTCATTGGGAGCTCCTCTGTGTTCTCACGCCTTGTATAGCAGCGTGCGGGCCTGTGTTGCGACCTGCTCCGTTATTCCCTTGAGCCAGGCTGTTCCACGGGCCGCCATGGCATTGTCAAGGGAACGGATCGCCTCCAGGTAGCGGGAGGTGCCGTGCCCTTCATGTTCTTTCTGTGCCAGTACTCGGCACAGGGCATCACTGTGCTTCGTGTCGAAACGGCGGGATTCGATGGAGGAGAAGAAGTCCCTCAGATGGGGCCAGACCCTGTTCAATGGCTGCCGCAGGGGAGTAGTGCCCGTCCCGCCGCTTCCGGAGGAAGATGGTTCGGCGTTGCCGGCGGAAGGATCCATTTTTTGTGCAAGCTCGCCGAATCGTCCTATGCGTTCGTTCAGTGCCATGTCGAGGATGTCCATGGCCCCTTCGTAGAGAGCGGGACCGAACTCGGAGTCATCGAAAAAAGGGCGCCGCACCAGACGGTACCATTCCCGCAGGGCTACGAGATTTGCTATATAATTGATATTATTCATAATGATACGTTCCTGGTTGCCGTAAAACCCGTTATAAAAGGGCCGCGAGCCCGCCGATCTCCTGCTATCTCCGTAGTAAAGACAATCGTCACCCAGATCTTCCCGCAGGATTGTTCCGGCGGCAACCACTGTCCCGTACCCGACCCGGGCGGGTCCTACAAGTCCTCCCTGACCGCCCAGGAAAATGGGCCGCTCCCGCAACATGACACCCCGGGGTACATCACCGACGAGGGATGCTGTTGCCTTGTCCTGATTGGGCGTGAAATTGAAGTGCACGTAGGAGCTTCCCACGTCGCTGTGGTGTTTCCGACCGGTGCCGCCTGCCATGAGGCAGTCACAGAAATTGACCAGGCTTCCCAGCGTGACGAAGGGAAACAGAATAGTCTGCTTCAGGCCCACGGAATGAGCAGCGCCGGCTTCCTCCTCCAGCAGGCAGGCCTCCCGGACCTGTGCTCCCGAACCCACGGAGGCCCCCTCGAGGAACAGGGACTCTCTGAACCCTCCCCCCTTGAGAGTCACCGACTGTCCTAACCGGCAGTCGACGAGAGTAACCGGGCCCTCTTCCCCCAGCCGGGAACCGGCTGAGATGAGGGTCTTCGGGCCCCGTATGCGGGTACCTCCCCAGATCACCACGCCGTTTCCGGATATTCTTTCCAGAATAACCTCGTCGCCGACATATACCGTCGATGGGTTGTGAACGGTAACGCCACGGTCCATTAAAAGCCGTGTCTTTTCGGGTATGTGCATAGTCACTATGATGCTGTCTCCTGTTGGTTCCTGTTGTCCGGCTCACGCGCCGCATTGATTTTCCGGGAGAATATCAGGAGGGCCGAAAGACCTCCCTGGGTCATCCCCGGTATTCGCTTAGCCTGGCCCAGGGACGATGGCCGTACGGCACTGAGCTTTTTGACCAGTTCCCTTGAAAGGCTGGGGATCATGCTGTAATCAATGTCGGGTGGCAGTTTTTTCCCTTCCAGATCCCTGAAGCGTTTAACGTCTTCCTTTTGACGCTGAATGTAGCCTTCGTACTTGGCTTCCGTCTCGATCCGCCGTTTCACATCGTCGCCCTCGATACCCATTCCCTCCCATCCTTCAAGGCCCGCCAGGCCGTCACAGGTAATGCCCGGCCGTTTCAGAATCTGGAAGAAGGTGACTGCCTGTTTCAGGGGTTCCGTTCCGAGGGATTCAAGAAGGCGATTCGTTTCCGGCAGGGGGTAGAGCTTCCGGGATGTGAGTGTCCCGATCCCCTCTCTGATTCGACGTTCCGTCTCCTCCATCTCCAGGTACTGTTCCCTGGTGATCAGTCCAAGCTCGAAGCCCCGTTTCATGAGGCGGGCCGCGGCGTTGTCTTCTCGCAGCATAAGGCGGTACTCCGCGCGGGAGGTGAACATGCGGTAGGGTTCGTCGACACCCTGCGTCACCAGGTCGTCGACCATAACCCCCAAGTAGGCCTCCGATCGGTCGAGAATGAAAGGTTCCCGTTTCTGCACTGCCAGGGCCGCGTTGATTCCCGCCAGAATCCCCTGCCCGGCTGCCTCTTCATACCCTGAGGTGCCGTTGGGCTGTCCGGCAAGGTACAAGCCTCGCACCAGTTTCGTCTCCAGGGTCGGCGCCAGTTGGGTGGACTGAATGTAGTCGTACTCGATGGCATAGGCGCTCCGCATGATCTCCGCTTCTTCCAGACCGGGCACGGAACGGACCAGTTCATCCTGGAGCTCCAGGGGGAGACTGTTTCCCAGGCCCTTGGCGTAGATTTCTTCTGTTTCAAGACCTTCGTGCTCGAGGACCACAGGATGACTCGTCTTGTCGGCGAAACGCATGAACTTGTCTTCAAGGGATGGACAATACCGGGCGGGGCTGCCCATGATCGCACCGGAATAAAGAGGAGAGTGGCCGATGTTGTCGATTATGATGCGCCTGGTTTCATTGCTGGTAGCGGTGAAATAGGAGGGCAGGCGTTCCTCCCGGAGCCGCGTTGTGCTGAAAGAAAAGGGTCGTGGGTCCGGGTCGCTGTCCTGTCGTTCCATGACGGAAAAATCAATGCTTGAAGCCCGCAGCCGTGGCGGTGTGCCCGTTTTCATCCGTCCCATGACAAACCCCAGTTCCCGGAGATTCTGGGCCAGTCGGATCGACGCGATTTCCCCCGCACGGCCGGCCGGCTGCCGGGACATGCCGATGTGAACGAGGCCGTTGAGGAAGGTTCCCACCGTGATGATCACCGCTTTGGCCTCGGAAAAAAAGCCCGTGTTGTCCAGGACGCCCCGAACGCGGCCGTCCCGGACAACCAATGTTTCAACCAGACCCTGACGAAGCGCCAGTCCCGGCTGTCTCTCCAGAACCTGCTTCATTGCCAGGCGGTAGAGCTGCTTGTCGCACTGGCACCGGGTGGACTGCACCGCTGGTCCCTTGGAGACATTGAGCCGACGAAAATGACAAGCCGTCAGGTCGGCTATTTTGCCCATTTCACCACCCAGGGCATCAACTTCCTTGACGATCTGACCCTTGCCGAGACCTCCGATGGCCGGGTTGCATGACATGAGGGCCATGGAGTCAAGATTTATGTTGAAAAGGAGCGTGTCACAGCCCATCCGGGCGGCGGCCAATGCCGCCTCGCAACCGGCGTGTCCCGCGCCGACAACAATTATATCAAAGCCTGTTTTGCCTGCCATGGGTATATCCGTTGTTGATCCGCACACGAATAAACTATAATACTACTATCATGAAATTTTAAAAAACAAGGAAATTATAAGTGACGGTTGTTTCTTGAATTAACGACAGTACTTTACTACGATGCATGAATCGTTTCTTCCAGGGCAAAGGACGATTTGGGGATGGAACCAAACCGGCATCATTCCGGAAAACGCTATCGGGACCTGAAAAGTTTTTTTTTCGATCTCTTCGGCTGCAGGGTCTTCAAAATACAGATAGACGCGGGCTTCACCTGTCCCAACCGTGACGGGTCCATCGCCTGTGGAGGCTGCATCTACTGCGACGGGCGGTATTCCCGTCTCCGCCAGTCAGGTCCCCTGCCCACGGTGAGCGAACAGATAGCCGCCGGAAGAGAGCTCTACAGGCGTATCCGGGGGGCAACACAGTATATCGCCTATTTTCAGACGGCTTCAAATACCTACGGTTCCTTCCCGCACCTCAAGGCGCTCTATGACGAGGCTCTTGCCCAGGAGGGCGTGCTCGGCATTTCCGTTGGAACGAGGCCGGATTGCATTGCCGACGATGTCATCGACCTGCTTCAGCGTTATGCCGATCAAGGGCGCCACGTCTGGATCGAATACGGTCTCCAGTCGGCTCATGACCGCACCCTGCGGGCCATCAACCGTGGTCACGACGCGGCGGCCTTCGTCGATACGGTGGAACGAACCGCCGGGCGGGGCATCTATATCTGTGCTCATATTATCCTGGGCCTTCCCGGCGAGAGCGGGGACGACATGATGCGAACCGCACGGTTCCTGGCAGATCTGCCCATCGACGGGATCAAGATACACCTGTTGCTGGCCCTGGACGGAACTGAAGCCGGACGCCTCTACAGGACAGGAGCCCTGCCGATGATGACCCGGGAGGAATACGTGTCCACCGTGGTGGACATACTGGAGGTGTTGCCTCCGAAGATCGTGATTCAGCGTCTCACAGCGGACGGCTACCGGGACATCTTCCTGGCCCCCGAGTGGGGGAAAAATAAGCTGGCTGTGCTGAACGCCATTGACGACGAACTGGATCGCCGGAATACCTTCCAGGGCGCCGCTCTCGTTCATCGCTGATCCCCGTCGCCGGCCCCGGTATCTTCAGGGATTCATTTCATAGGCATTCTTGAGGGCAATGACATACCCGTTCCAGACCCTGTCATACCGTGCTTCGTCTACCACGGGCTTGCCTATCAGCTTCAGACAGTGGTGCATTTGCTGTTGCGTTACCGAAGGCTTGTTATGCATCTCCAGGGCGAAGGATGAAAAATCCCTGACATAGCAGTCAAACATCTGGTCGATTATGTCCTTGTCGATGCCGTACAAGGGAGCGTTTTCCAGAATCAGTTGTCCGTAGACTATGAGGGTGAACATTTCACCCAGGGTAAGCATAAAATCCGGATTTCGCATCTGACTCTCATCGGGCATGGCGGTTATGAGCATCTCCTTGAAGAGATCGATCTGCTTTCTGAAAATGCTGATGTTGGGAAGATCGAAAGCATCGTACGCCTTTGAATAGTCATGGAAGCGGACACTGCCCAGGTTTTTCGCCGGTCCCTGGTTCCAGAAAAAATCGTCACTTTTCATATCGTCGATGGTTCCAACAGGTTCAAACTCATGGTGATCGAAGAGGTAATTCTTGATGAACTTGACGATGAGCATGATATTCACGTGGACTGTCCCCTCTAGTTTGGGAAGCGCCCGAATGTCCCGGGTGGCCATCTCGAAATAGGTGTCCATTTCAAATCCCTTGGCGGCGATGACGTCCCAGAGCAAGTCAATTACCTGCTCACCCTGGGTAGTGACTTTCATCTTCATGGTCGGGTCATAAAGCAGGTAACGCCGGTCCCCGGCATGGGCCGTTCTCATGTAATCAGCGCACCGAAGTCCGAAAAGCTTCATTCCCACCAGGCGGACATAGGCATCGGTGAACATCTGTTTCACGTGGGGCATGTCGGTGACGTACATCCCGTAGAGCTTCCGGTTCGACGCGTGGTTTATGGCTTCGTAAAAGGCATGGGTGCAGATTCCGATGGAGGCCCAGCCAAGATTGTACTTGCCCACGTTTACTGTGTTGAGCATATCGTCCCAGGCCCCGGGGCCTTTTTTCAGGATGTCGGCCTCCGTCACGGGATAGTTGGTGAGTTTGAAGTCGGCGACGTAAGACTGGACATTGACGATGTTTTTCCGCAGTTCGTACTGCTTGTGGCGAAAGTTCGAAATGAAGAAGACATAGTCTCCGGTGTCGGATGTTCTGCCAAATGTGGAGACCATTTCCGCCTTGTTGCCGTTCCCGATATAATATTTTTCACCATTGGCCAGCCAGGTCCCGTCAGGCTGGGGTGTGAGGGTCATTTCCGTGGAATATATGTCGGCCCCGTGATCACGCTCTGAAAGCCCGAAGGCGAAAATGGCGCCTTCCTCGAGCAATTCCGCGGCCCTTTTCTTGACCTCCTCGTTATCACTCATCCAGATGGGTCCGAGACCGAGAATGCTCACCTGCCAGGTGTACCAGTAGTGAAGTCCGTAAAACGCAGTGATTTCATTGAACTCACAGTTCCTCCAGGTATCCCAGCGGTAGCTCTCATCGGGACCGTATTTCGAGGGCGTCAGGAGTCGTGCGAAGATTTTTTCTTTTTTGATGAACTCCAGAAAGTCGTCATACCAGACCCGGTCACGGTCGTCTTCCTTGAGTTTTGTTTTTCCCTTCGTTTCAAAAAACTCGATGGTTTTGAGCATGATGTCCCGGGACGGCTCATCGGGATACCGTCGCCGGTGCTTCGTGGGGTTGAGCAAAATCATGGCGGGCCTCCTAAGGGGTATCGTGATGCGGGGTCGGCTTTTTCGGGTTCGTCAGGATTGTTTGCTTGAAACTAGTTGAAACTATAGGCTCATCTCATCATGGTGTCAAGAGAAGAGCACGAATCTGGAAGGGGGTGTCTTTCTTTGACACAACCCCCAAAAAAGAGTAAATATGCACCGGCTCCACACCGGTATCGTACCGTCTGTTCCCCCGGAGCCGGGAATGAAGGGAACGATTCAATACACGAATGAAGGAGTGCTTCCATGTCTGAACATAATCTGGAAATGAAACGCTGGTGGATCGCCGGCGCTGCCGTTGTCATTCAACTCTGCCTCGGCACGGTCTACGCATGGTCGGTATTTAAAATTCCTCTGATGAACAAACATGGGTGGGGCAGTCCGGAGAATGATTTTCAGATCCAGGTTACCTTCATGATCCTGATGCTGGTTATCGGCCTGGCCGCCGCATTCGGAGGGTCCCTCGTCGACAAGTACGGGCCCAGACTGGTGGCTACTATCGGTGGCGTCCTCTTCGGTCTGGGAACCCTTCTGGCAGGATTTGCCGACCAGTCGGGAAACATTGTTCTGCTCTACCTGGGATTCGGCCTCATCGCCGGCCTCGGTAACGGCTTCGGGTATGTCACCCCTATTGCAACCCTTGTCCGGTGGTTCCCCGACAAGCGGGGTCTTGTAACGGGGCTGGCCGTCATGGGGTTCGGCCTCGGTGCCTTTTTCATGGGTCGGATAGCCCCTCCCATGATAGCCCATTTCAGGGTGGTGGAAGATGGTGTCATACTCAGTTCGGGTGTCGCAAACACGTTTTACATCTGGGGTATTATTTTCCTGGTCCTCGTCACCGCGTCGGCCCGGCTCTTCAGAAACCCTCCCGCGGGATGGCTTCCGGCCGGCTTTACACCGTCGACTGCAACGGTATCCGCCGCCGACTCCTTCACCTTCGGTGAAGCCGTCCGACGCCCCCAGTGGTGGATGCTCTGGGCCATGCTCTGCCTTAATATTTCCGCGGGACTGGGACTGATCTCCCAGTTATCCCCCCTGGCGCAGGATCTGTATCGCCCCCTGGCGGACCCGAACCTTGCACCGGAGGCCCTCGCCGTCGTCCTGGCAACGGCTGGAGGAGCCGTCGTTGCCTATTCGGCTATCTTCAACGGTCTGGGGAGACTCTTCTGGGCTAAAATATCGGATAATATCGGCCGAAAAGCGGTCTTCTCCATCATGTTTGCCACCCAGGCGGTCCTTTATCTGTTGATTGCCCTGGGGTATATCAACAGCTATTATCTCTTTATGGTTGTGGCCTGCTATCTTCTCGCGTGCTACGGCGGAGGTTTTGCCACCATGCCCGCTTACGCGGCGGATTCCTTCGGACCCACCTACATAGGAAAAGTATACGGTGTCATGCTCACAGCCTGGAGCGCGGCGGGCCTGATCGGTCCCTTTGTCTTTGCCAGGATGAAGGACCAGGCGCTCTTCATCGCGTCCCTGCTGCTGACAGTGGGCCTGGTGATAGCCTTGGTGTATCGGCTTCCCCGGAGCAAGAACCGATAGTACGGTTTTTCCGCGGTCCCGTTGAAACAGGACGGCATCCCGGGTATGCTCCGGGATACCGTCCTGTCGTTCCGGTGCGGGTCGTCGGATCGCCCGGACATGCCGACGTGGTGAACCGCTCTTTGAAGGAAAGCAAGCGCCGGCCAATGACAAGCATACCGGGAATTATCGTTATCGGAGCCGGTCCCGCCGGCATGATGGCCGCCGGAACAGCGGCTGGGCTGGGCGCCCCGGTGACGCTTGTGGAAACCATGGACCGGCCGGGGCGAAAGCTGCGCATAACCGGTAAGGGGCGATGCAATATCACAAATAACCGCTCCCTGGACGAATTTGTCCCTCACTTTGGAACTGCCGGGCGGTTTCTCAAACCCTGCTTTCACGAGTTCTTTGTCCTCGATCTCATGGCCTTTCTGGAATCTCTGGGGATCGCAACGGTGACGGAGCGGGGCGGTCGCGTGTTTCCCGCCGGCAACAGGGCGGAGGAGGTGGTGGACGCTCTGATCGACTGGACACAGCGACAGGGTGTACGGACTCTTCTCCGGACCCGGGCCGTGAAGATTCTTGAGAAGGAAAGAATAATCAGGGGATTGCGCGTGCTTGACCTGACTTCCGGAACCGAGGAGGATCTTCATGCCGATGCCCTTATCATTGCCACGGGGGGGCTGAGTTATCCCCTGACAGGATCCACCGGTGACGGCTATCGCCTTGCCCGTTCCGTCGGCCACTCCATTGTTCCTCCGCGCCCCGCCCTGGTTCCTCTGGAAACGGAGGGGGACAGCGCACGGCGCCTGCAGGGGCTGGGTTTAAAAAACGTTCGAGCGACCCTCCGACTGGATGGGAAGAAAGTCCATTCCGGGGTTGGTGAATTGAACTTCACCCACTTCGGTCTCTCCGGGCCCATCATACTCAGTTTGAGTGGCCGTGCCGTCGATGCCCTGAAAGACGGAAAGAGGGTCGAACTGTCCATCGATTTGAAGGCCGCTCTTGATGAGAAGAAACTCGACGCGCGGCTTCTTCGTGATTTCGAGGCCCGTGGAAAAACACAATTCAGGAATGTTCTCAAAGGACTGATCCCTTCCCTGCTGATTCCCTTGTGTATCGATATGACAGGGATTCCTTCCGCAAAACAGGCAAACCAGCTGACAGCCCGTCAGCGGCTTCGGCTTCGGCTATGGCTGAAGGATTTCCGGCTCACCGTGACAGGTCACCGTCCTGTCGCCGAGGCAATAGTGACGGCCGGCGGTATCTCCCTGAAAGAAATCGATCCAAAAACGATGCATTCACGACGTGGTACAGGCATTTTCTTCGCTGGGGAGGTTCTTGACGTGGACGCCGACACGGGAGGATACAACCTGCAGGCGGCCTTTTCAACGGGATACCTGGCGGGAGTCTCAGCCTCCCGGTTCGTGCTGCGAGACAGACATTCTTAAGCGTTGCCTGTACCACCCTTCCATTTTCAGTGAAACAGGCTAAAAATACATTGATTCTCGACGGGCATTCATGTAGATATAGTCCTATTGTGAGGGCTGATGTTGTGTTGAGGTCCCTGCTCTGGACAATTCCGGGCCTCGTCTTTTTCAATGTACATCATAACCGGAATATCGACGGAATTACATGGCGAAGGGCTGCTCCCCATGTCGAATTATCCTCTCGTGGACACTGCCGTGCTTCGTGCCGGTGCGTCTGCGACACAGGTCCGGATGTCCTGGTGGACTGGAGTGTTTTCAGAGAGTTGCAATAAGCAACCAGGATGAGTGCGGCCGGGGAATGACGGCTTCGTGCCATGGTACCGGAGGCATGCCTCCGGCACGAGAGCCGGATGCTTGATTGCGCTCTTTCCTTCGTCACCGGGGTGTACCTCAAAAAGTACGTCGCATTCTTCAGGATGTGCGCGCCTTGCCTCAAAGAGCTTTTTGCAAGTCGTCCTCTATCGGACGTTTTCGACTTTTTAAGGGAATGCACAAACTAAATTCGGTAGAAAGGAGTTGAATACCATGGAGCAAGCAGGCACACTTTCCTACGAGCTGGAAAAACCGGACAACCTGGTAGAGTTTCTGGAATCGGCCGTGGAGCGGTTTCCCGACAAGCCCCATTTCGGTACCCGCCAGGCGGACGGAACGTTTCGCTGGATGACCTACCGGGAAACGGGCGAGCGGGTTGATGCCCTGCGGGCGGGTCTCGCGAAGATGGGGATCGGCAAGGGAGATGTCGTGGGGCTCATCGCCAACAACCGGGCCGAGTGGGCCATAGCCGCCTTTGCCACCTATGGACTCGGAGCCCGCTTTGTTCCCATGTACGAGGCGGAACTTCCCAAAACCTGGCAGTACATCCTCAAGGATGCTTCCGTTCGAGTTTTGTTTGTGTCAAAGCCCGAGGTCATGGAGAAACTCAAACCCGTGATCGAGGGAATCACCACCTTGGAGAAGCTCATTCTGGTCGAAGGAGACGGCCCCGGAACGATGGCGGAACTGGAACGGGCGGGGAAAGAACACCCTGTACCGTCGGTGTATCCCGCCGGCGATGAAGTCGCGGTTCTTATCTACACGTCGGGGACCACGGGAGACCCCAAGGGGGTTCTTCTCACTCACGGCAACTTCACAAGCAACGTTATCTCGGGACTCAAAGACTTTACAACGGTCAACGAACATTCAGTGACCCTGTCCATTATTCCCTGGGCACATTCCTTTGGCCAGACAGCGGAGCTCTACGCCATGACCCGTGTAGGAGCCACGATGGGAATAGCCGGGAGTGCTCAGACCATTCTGGAAGACATCCAGAAAGTGAAGCCCACGTTCCTCATTGCCGTGCCCCGGATTTTCAACAGGATCTATGACGGTCTCTGGGCCAGAATGAACAAAGATGGGGGGATCAGGAAGAAACTTTTCCTGTTCGCCTTGAACGCCGCGACTGAAAAGAGAAATGCCCTGAAAGCAGGGCAGTCTCCCGGCGCCATGACAAATTTCAAGTTCAACCTTGGCGACAAGCTCGTCTTCTCGAAAATCCGCGAGCGATTCGGAGGGCGTCTCAAGGAGTCCATGTCTGGAAGCGCCGCCATGAATCCCGATATTGCCCAGTTTTTCTTCGATATCGGCATATCGGTTTACGACTGCTACGGCCTGACGGAAACCTCACCGGCCGTAACGGTCAATTCTCCCTCCGGCGTGTGCCTCGGATCGGTGGGAAGGCCTATCGAGAAGGTAAAAGTCGTCATAGACACTACCTACGGCGACCCCGAACTGGGTGACGGTGAAATAATTGTGTACGGGCCGAATGTCATGAAGGGCTATCACAACAAACCCGAGGAAACGAAGGCCGTTCTCATGGAGGACGGTGGATTCCGTACCGGTGACCGTGGCCGTCTGAACGACGACGGGTACCTTTTTATCACCGGAAGAATCAAGGAACAGTACAAGCTGGAGAACGGGAAGTATGTCTTTCCCGCTTCCCTGGAAGAGGACATCCGCCTCGTTCCCCTTGTTGAGGCCGCGATGCTTTATGGAGACGGACGTCCCTACAATATCTGCTTCGTCGTTTCCGACGACATCGCTTTGGAAACCTGGGCGAAAGACAATAATCTCACCGGAACGGCGAAGGAACTGATCGACCTGCCCGTGGTTCAGGAAGAGATTAAAAAGCAGGTTAACGCGGTGCTGGAAGGCAAGTACGGTTCGTATGAAATACCCAAAAAATACATTTTCCTGAAAGAAGGCTTCTCCCTGGAAAATGGTACCCTCACGCAGACAATGAAGCTGAAACGACGGGCCGTCTACGAAAAGTACGCCGACCGCATTGAAGAGACATACGGGTCAGAGTAAGAGAAACACGGGAGTGCAGGTATTGACACGAAAGATTCCCCTGCCTTCGCGACCGCAACAACGGGTTTGAAAGGCAGGGGTATTTTTGCGTTTCCCCGGTTTCGGCTGATGTCCTGTCAGGCGCCGGGATAGTTTCCGGCACCCGCTGCCCGGGACGGGGGTGGCAGAAAGGTGACGGCCCTGTCTCAACGCTTGATAACGATGACGGGTTTTTCTGCCTTCCGTATGACGACATCAGACACGGAGCCCAGCAACATTTCCTGGAGATTGCTTTTCCCGTGGGAACCGATAATTATTGATGAAACACCGGTTTGCTTTTCAGCCTTCAGAATTTCCTGGGCCGGGATTCCCTCGGTAACCATGACAGTTACCTTGAACCCCGCCTCTTTCAGATCACGGGCTGCTTCTTCGGCTTCTTTCCGCGTGTTGTCTTCGATAACATTCCTTATGTGTTCATATTCGGTAGGCGCCCAGTGAACCATGGCGTCGATGTTTCTGCTGTCAATGACATTAATCAGCACGATCTCCTCGGTTCCTGCATCTTTCAACTGCTTGATCGCAGCGACGACTTTCTTCGATATAGAAGAAAAATCAGTGGGATAGAGTATTTTCCTGAACATGGCGCGTCTCCTTTTGAAGCCGTTCCCGCAGTGTGGTCATTTCCTCCGGCTATCCGGCATAATCGCATAGCCACTGTCTTTTCACTGAAAATTCATATAGAATAACCGCCGGAATAAGTCAACAGACCTTTGCTCATGAATGCCACGGAGAATGTACGACATGTGCGGTCGTTTCGTCATGATATCGGGTTTGGAGGAGACCGTCCAACGGTTCAATATAGCGCGTGTTTCATCCTCCCTGTCGAAGAGTTACAACAAGGCTCCCGGAAGCGCTGTGGCGGCGGCCATTCAGGATGATGACGGCAATCGGAGCCTGGTGGACCTGTACTGGGGTATTCCCCTTTTCGGCACAGGAACCCGTGGGACGGTTCAAACACTGATAAATGCCCGTTCAGAAACGGTTCACAGAAAGCCTACCTTCCGTGAAGCCTTCAAACGACGCCGGTGCGTGGTGATCGCCGATGGGTATTACGAATGGCAAAGACGGGGAGGGAGGAGAATCCCCTGGTATATCCCTGTGGCAGCGCCCCATCCTTCGGGATTTGCCGCCCTGTACCGCCGCCCATCCGATGGCGGAACGCTTCCTGCCTGCGTCATTGTCACCACGGCGGCCAATGATCTGATTCTGCCGATACATGACAGGATGCCGGTCATCCTCTCCGGGGATCAAATCGACCTGTGGCTCGAACCGTCGAGTACCGAGCCGGCATTGCTGACTCTGATGGCGCCCCGGTCACCGGAAGGCATGGATGCCTGGGAAGTGTCAACGCTGGTAAATTCCCCCGCCCATGACGGCCCCGAGTGCATTGAACCTGTCAAGTGCCCGTGGGCGGGTCGAAACGGAAACACTCAGCTCGGGAAGGAGGATTAAAATGGAGTACGCCCTCATCGTCTTGGCTTGTTTTCTCATCGGCGGTCTTGTGGCCTGGCTGCTTGTCTCCGCCCGCGTTACCAAGTCCCTGGCCGCCAGGCTGGAGGAATCCGAGCGCCGTGCGAATACAGCTGAAGGACATGCTTCGGGTCTGGAAGGCACCATAGCTGAACTGCGAGTGCAGAATCAGAAGGTTGCCGAGGATATTTCCAGGGTGAGAGATGAACTGACCAAAGAGAACAGTGCCAGGGTGAAAGCCGAAACCGAGTTGAAGGAAACCGTACTGCGGCTTCAGGAAGAGAAGACGCTCCTCGACGAAGCTAAATCCGGATTGACGGATACTTTCAAAGCCTTGGCCGGTGACACTCTCAACACCAGCACGACCAGCTTTCTTGAACGTGCTAAAGAGACTCTCGACAAGGTACTTGTCGAAGCCAGAGGGGATCTTGGAAAACGACAGGAAGCTATCCGGGGCCTGGTCAATCCTCTGGCGGAGTCCCTCACCAGGTTTGAAGAACATGTTCGCGAGATCGAAAAGAATCGGCAGGTGGCCTATTCCGGACTGTCGGAGCATCTGAAGCTTCTGTCCGCGAGTCAGCAGCAACTGCAAAAGGAGACAGCCAATCTGGTCACAGCCCTGCGCAAGCCGCACGTACGCGGCCGCTGGGGAGAGATGACCCTGCGCCGTGTGGTGGAATTGGCGGGGATGTCGGAGCACTGCGATTTCTCCGAGCAGGTCAGTGCCGATGCCGTGGAGGGGCGACAGCGCCCGGATCTCCTCGTGCGTCTGCCGGCTGAACGGGAAATCGTCGTGGATTCGAAAATATCGCTGGAAGCCTACCTGGATGCCGTAGACGCCGAGTCAGAAGACGCCCGCAGGGCGGCCATGACGCGCCATGCGGCGCAGGTCCGGACTCACATGAATTCCCTCGCGTCGAAGGCCTATTGGAGCCGGTTCGCGAAAACTCCCGAGTTTGTCGTGATGTTTATTCCCGGCGAGTCATTTTTTGGTGCGGCGGTGGATGCCGATCACAGACTCATCGAAGACGGACTCGAACGGCGCGTGATTCTTGCGACTCCAACGACGCTCATCGCTTTACTCCGTGCGGTAGCGTACGGGTGGCGGCAGGAACAAATTGCCAGGAACGCCCAGGCCATCAGCGATCTCGGCAGGCAGCTCTACGAACGCATGAGGACCATGGCCGAGCACATCGGCGACATCGGCAAGGGACTGGAAAAGGCCAATGCTTCCTACAACAGCGCCATCGGCTCGATGGAAGCCAGGGTTCTGCCCGCCGCCCGCAGGTTCAGGGATTTGGGCGCCACGACCGGCAACGAGATACCGCCGCTGTCACCCGTCGAGACAACGCTTCGGGCGCTCACCGCGCCGGAGATGGAGGAAGACGACCAGGCTTAAAGGGAAAAATCATGATACCCGGAGATTGCGTGAAACGGCGTAATCACGTGATGAAGGGTACGGATCTCAGTCCGCAACAGTTGACAATATCGTATCCATGAACTATACGAAGCCATTACGGTTTTGGACGCGAGGTAGTCGCTTTATGCAATTACGGGACATCACCACCGCTTATGAGCATGAGATGGCCATAGTCGAATCGCTTCTTGAAAAAGAGCAGAATTCCTATGTGAAGCTTATTCCCGAGATATCACGGCACATCATCATGAGCGGCGGGAAGCGCATCCGGCCCCTTCTTCTGATGATCACCGCCGACCTTTTCGGCTACCGGGGTGAAGGACGCTATCCCCTCGCGACGGTCATAGAATTTATCCACACGGCATCTCTTCTTCACGATGATGTCATCGATCACGCCAGCATGCGACGGGGGAAAGCCTCCGCCAACCGGGTATGGGGCAATGCCGCGAGCGTACTGGTAGGGGATTACCTGTATGCTACGGCCCACAGGTTACTGACGGAAATAAACAACCAAACTGTTCAGCAGCTGGTCGCCTGGGCCACGACGGCCATGGTGGAGGGGGAGACCATCCAGTTGATGAGAAGCGGGGACGTCAACATTACTGAAGAGGAGTATCTTTCTATAACGGAGAAAAAAACCGCCGTACTCATGGCCGTGGCCTGCGCCCTGGGCGCGGTTTTGGCGGAGGCTCCCGAATCCTCGGTTGATATAATGAAGCGCTTCGGCATGAAGCTGGGCGTTACCTTCCAGATGACCGACGATACGCTTGATTACGTCGGCATCGAGGAAGAATTCGGTAAAACCATAGGAATGGACATCATGGAAGGGAAGATGACCCTTCCCCTTATATGGTCGTTGAAGCAGTGTCCCGCCGGAGAAGGAGACCGCATCAGGGCAATCATTGCGGGGAAGACTGTCGGAGACAAGGAAGTATTTGAAGTGGCACGGTTTATCAATGCCTATGGTGGTATCGATTACGCTCGAGAAAGGGCCGGACGGTTTGTAGAGGAAGCAAAGCAGCTTCTGACCCCCTTTCCGGACTCTTTTCCCAAAAAGGCGCTTCTTTCGATGTCGGATCACGTACTTCAAAGGAATCTATAAACATGCCTGCCGCTCCGGCGGGTACAGCAACGGGGAGCAGAATATCCCCACGAAAGAGACCGTCATGTCCGTTTATTCCTTACAAGGGGAAAAACCCGTCATATCGCCCGGGACCTTTGTCCATCCCCATGCCGTTATTATCGGTGATGTCACCATCGGCAGCGGCTGCTTCATCGCCCCGGGATCGGTCATCCGGGCCGATTTCGGGCCCGTCGTCATCGGTGAAGGCGTCAATTTCCAGGATAATGCAGTCATCCACGTGAACCCTGGAATGAGCGTGGTAATCGAGGACAACTGCACCATCGGTCACGGGGCCCTGCTTCACGATGTTCATCTCGAACCCGGCTGCGTTGTCGGCATGGGGGCTGTACTTCTCTTCGGTGTCCATTGTGAAAAGGAATGCATTGTTGCGGCTGGTTCCGTAGTGCCCACGGGTATGAGGGTACCTGCCGGGGCGGTGGTGGCGGGAAACCCGGCGCGGATTATTAAAGATTCAATCTCCCGGGAGCAGGTGGAACACATCCGGGAAGGAGCGAAACTCTACCAGGGACTTGTCCGGCTTTACAAAGAGACCATGCAATGCCTCCGCTGATCATGCAAGGGATCCTTCGCGGGATTCGTACTCCCTGATCATGGTTTCTTCGACGCGGCGCCGCAGTGCTTCAAATGTACCGTCATCCATATCGTCGGGGACCTGCTGCGGAGGACCGAACCGTATAAGGGCACCGCTGCCGGGCCTGGGGACCATGAATCGATCCCAGCTGTTGAAAACCCAGGGGTTGTCGTAGTGAACATAGACGAGACAGATGGCCGCCCTTGCCTGGTGCGCCAGGCTGATGAGTCCCGGCTTGATCCGCCGGGGAGGCCCTGTGGGACCGTCGACGATATGTCCACAGATTCCGTGCCGGTTCGCCAGGTCGATGAGCTCACGAAGCGCTTTTTTACCTCCCCGGGAGCTGGATCCCCTGACCGGTATCCATCCGATCCGCTCCACGACAGCGGAGATGAAATCGCCGTCGCTGCTTTGGGAGATCATGATGGCAATGGGCCGTTTGAGTATCCGGGGAAGATAGAAGCCGGCGAAAAAGCGTTGATGCCAGGAGCATAGAACCACGGGACCGCTACTGCTGATATGATCGAGTATTCTGTCGAGCCCCTCAAATCGTACCCGTACGGTTTTTGAGTACGTCGTCAGGAGGAGCGATAGAAGAATGATGGTGAGGTTGTTGTTCAAGAGTCTGAACTTGAAAGTTTTTTTTCTGCTCATGACAGACCGGAGTTCGCCGGGGGCTTCCTTTCAGCTGTTCGATCTTCGCGACGCGTCGAGAGGGACAGGGTAAAGCATCGTTTGGTACCTGTCAAAGAAAATATGATGGCTTCGTAAAAGGAGCTTTTCACGAAGCTGCCCTCTATCGGACGTTTTTCGATTTTGTACCAGTTTGTCAAATGGTTCCGAAGGATATGATACGACCATGAAGACTGCCGCCGATTCCCCGAAAGACTCCCTGTGCTGTAAAACAGTAGCCACAGAGTATGGCGACCTTCGGATATGCCGGCGTCATGATGGTTTCCGGTATTCGGTTGTGGCTATTCACCTGCCCGGAGAGGCATTGCCAGCCGGCCGCCTGTGCCACGTTTGGGAGGAGCATGCCGGGAATACCCTTTCCTCTCCGCCGACCTCCTTGACCTCCCTGGAGGAGGAACTTCGGCGTTCCTTCGAAGGCGAGGCTTCCAAAGATCCGTCCCTCGACCTGATTGACCTCGACCACTGTTATGATTTTCAGCGGAAGGTGCTGTTAAGATTGAGGGATATTCCCCGGGGCATGACCGTTTCATACGGAACGCTCGCCCGATCCATCGGCGCTCCCGGGGCTGCCCGGGCCGTGGGAACGGCCCTCGCCCGCAATCCCTTTCCCCTGGTCTTTCCTTGCCATCGGGTCATACGGGTCTCAGGGGAAATCGGACAGTTCGGCGGCGGCACCTCCATGAAGGAATCTCTCCTGCGCCGGGAGGGCGTGATTTTCTCGGGGAAGGGGGTTGTGTCGCCCCGATGCCTCGTAGCCGGGTTCCGGGGGGAGCGCTTACAAGACTGAACAGCCCTCATTCAAACCGTTTTTTTCGCCGGCATCGATACGGCCATATTGTCACGGTGTATGACCTCGTCATAGGGCTTGGTTCCCAGGACCTGTTCGATGCGGGAGGTTTTCAGACCCTTGATTTTTCCCAGGTCGGCAGAGCTGTAATTTGCCAGCCCCTTGGCTATGACCGTTCCCTTCGTGTCGATGCACGTTACGGGGTCCCCGATGGAAAAATCCCCGTCCACCTCTATAATGCCTGTGGGCAGAAGGCTCTTGCCGTTGTTGACGATGGCGCCCACCGCCCCGTCATCAATGACGAGCTTTCCCCGTGACCTCAGGGTGAAGGCAATCCAGTATTTTTTGCTGGTCATGTGTGTCTGCCTGGGAAGGAAGAGCGTTCCGGTTTCCTTGCCTTCGAATATTTCCTGGAGAACCCCCTTTCGCTTTCCAGGAGCTATAATACAGGGAATTCCAAAGGAAGTGACCTTCCGCGCGGCCATGAGTTTGCTTTTCATGCCTCCCGTACCCACGGTGTCCGTTTCTGAAGATGTGAAGGATTCTATTTCATCGGTAATTTCCCGTACCAGTGGTATGAACCGCGCCTTTCCCGGGGCGGACCGGGGATTCCGATCATAGAGGCCTTCGGTGTTAGTCAGGTTTATCAGGAGGTTTGCTTCCATGATATTTGCCATCATGGAAGCCAGTGTGTCGTTGTCGCCGAACTTGATTTCGTCGACGGAAACGGTGTCGTTTTCGTTGATGATAGGGATGACCTTCCATTCCATGAGCGCCGACAGGGTGTTGCGGGTGTTGAGGTACCGCTTCCGGTCCACAAGGTCGCTCATGGTGAGAAGCATTTGCGCCACAATCAGGCCGTGCTTTCCAAAAGCCTTTGAATAGACTTCCATGAGCAGTCCCTGCCCGACTGCTGCGGCTGCCTGTTTCTGGGGAAGATTCTTCAGGGGTGCCCGTGCTCCCAACCTGCTCCTTCCCGATGCAATGGCTCCGGACGAAACGATGACGAACTGGAGTCCTTCATCGGACAGGCGGGCTATTTCCTGCGCGAGATTGGCGATGATTTTCCCGTCTATTCCTCCGCTCTTCGTCAGGACGCCGCTTCCCACCTTAACGAGGACTCTTCGTGTTTTTTTTACAATTTCCAATCGTTCTTCGATCATGGCGGCTTACCTGTTCTTTTCTTCACTGAGCCGTGAAACGGTTTCCCGTATAAGTTCTGTGAGACCCGCCCCCGTGACGGCCGATACAAGACAAACAGGGATGCTGTGTTTCCGGAAGGGGAGTGACTCCCTGTCTGCTTCCCGGCGGACCGCGGGAAGGTCCATCTTGCTGAAAACCACCACCTGCGGCTTTTCGAGCATCGAATCGTTGAACAGGGCGAGTTCCTTGTTGATGGCTTCATAATCCTGCCATGCGCCGCGGCATTCTTCACGAGATATGTCGATGACATGAAGAAGTACGGATGTTCGTTCCACATGGCGAAGAAACTGTGTCCCCAGTCCCGTTCCCCGGTGAGCACCCTCGATCAGGCCCGGAATGTCGGCGATAACGAAACTGTCATAGTCCCCGTACTGAACCACGCCGAGGTTGGGGGTCAGCGTCGTAAAGGGATAATCAGCGATTTTGGGCCGCGCCGCCGATATGCTGGAAATGAGTGTAGACTTCCCCGCGTTGGGAAATCCGATAATTCCAACGTCGGCAAGAAGTTTCAGTTCGAGGGTGATCGTTCGTTCGTCGCCGGCGATCCCATCCTGGGCGAAACGGGGTGTCCGGCGGGTGGCGGTTTTAAAGTGAGCGTTTCCCCTGCCCCCCATGCCGCCCTTTGCTGCGATACAGACCTGTCCTTCTCCGACCAGATCACCGAGGAGGGTTCCGCTTTCAGCGTCACGGATCACAGTTCCCATGGGTACGGAAATTTCCACATCAGTACCGTTTTTCCCCGTTCGGTTGTTTCCTCCCCCCGGTCCTCCGTTTTGAGCCTTCCAATGCTGATTGAACTTCAGGTCCAGCAGGGTGTGCCGGTTTGATGACGCCCTGAGGATTACGTTCCCTCCTTTGCCTCCATTTCCACCGTCGGGACCGCCCCGGGGAACATGCTTCTCCCGCCTGAAGCTGACACACCCCCGTCCCCCGTTGCCGGCCTTTATGTAAATTTTTGCTTCATCGACAAATTTCATGGCGGTGGTAAGTATCCGTCCTCATGGCGACAGTACTTCATCAGTGTCTTTTGGCGGGTCCATAAAAAAAGGTGTTAGCCGGGGCGGTCGCCACTAACACCTTGAAGATCCTTGTATGTGAGAAGATCCGGCGGCCGGTTCCGCCGCGCAAAAAGGGATCAGCTCGCGTAAACACTCACTTTTTTCCGGGTTTTGTCCTTTCGTTCGAAGGTGACGATCCCGTCTATTTTCGAGTAGATCGTGTAGTCTTTTCCCATACCCACGTTGAGCCCCGGGTGTATCTTTGTTCCGATCTGGCGGATTATGATCGAACCGGCGCTGACACGCTCTCCGCCGAAGGCCTTGACGCCCCGACGCTGGGACTGGCTGTCCCGTCCGTTTCTACTGCTTCCCTGGCCTTTTTTATGAGCCATGGCTTCTTCCTCCCTACCCCGCGATTTCCGTTATTCTGAGCCGTGTCAACTGCTGCCGGTGACCTGCCTTCTTCCTGTATCCCTTGCGCCGTTTCATTTTAAAGACGGTAATCTTGGGACCCTTTTTCTGTGCGATGATTGTTCCCGTCACCGTTGCCCCTTTCACCAGAGGCGTTCCCACTCTGATGGAGTCGTCGTCGCGGACCATCAATACCTGATCAAAAGCAACCGACTCTCCTGGATTTCCCTCGATTTTCTCAAATTCGAGCATCTCACCAACAGCAACCTGGTACTGTTTCCCTCCGGTTTTTATGACAGCATACATAGTCGACTACCCTTTACCATAGAATATCGATACTGATCACTCCCGATTCTCGAAGAACCTGGAGAAAACGCTTACCTACCAGAATGAAGTGATAAAATCAACCACTTTTTTATGCCGACGAGACCGGACGGCCGGGCTCGTGCGGTGCCCCACGATGCTTGACAGGGTTGCCTGCAGAGGTCGCCGGGGCAAGTTGATGCTTGAGTAAGCTCGATGATTTTGATATAGGCAGGTACCGTGTCACGCTCTTATTATTTCCTTGGGAAGCGTGGCTTCGTATCCCCCGGCGCAGTTTTTGCTCCGGAGGATGAGCTTTTACACGGCACGCGTACCATGTCAGGCTTATTATTCCTTGGGAAGCATGACCGGGCGTTCCACGGAGCAGTTTTCCCCCCGAAGGAGAGAGCGCGATTAAGCATCCGGCTGTAGTGCCGGAGGTCCTATTTCCGGCAACTTTTTACGGGCTCGTCAATACTGGTATGCAAAAGGAGCGGACAATGGCGGAAAAAGATATCAAGACCCAGACGCAGGAAACGGCTCAATTACTTTTTTCAGGTGGCGCGAAGCTCACGCCGCCCTTTGTTATGTGGCGGGAATTCAATCGTGAGCTGGCCAATGATTTTTCACGCTTTATCACGGGGAACCTCTATTCCCGAAAGGTTCTGACGATCCAGGAACGGCAGATGGCGGCCTGCGCCATGCTCGCGTCCCTCAGGGCCGCTGACGAGTTGCGCCTGCATGTGAACGCCGCGTTGAATGTGGGGTGCGATCCGCACAAACTTACGGAAATTTTCTTTCAGGTTGCCACCTACGCGGGCATGCCGGCGGTCAATGAAGCACTGGAAGTCTACCGGGAAGTTCTCAAGGAGCGGGGTGAGTGGCCGCTCACATGATCCCTGGTGATTACACCGGGCGGTTCCCTCTCCCTCCGCGGCGCGAGCAAGGGGGAACCGCCATCGTGTCCTTATGTTCCCACAAGCCCTGCTGATTCGGAAGGAAAGGCTTTTCAGGTTGGGGGTACCGTATTCCGTACCCGGTTTTTCAACAGAGGTCATCATGGTGTAGTTTGACCTCAAAGTTTCGTCAGTCATTGATCGCGTTCAAAGCACATCGCGTCAGACTTGACCAACCCCGGGGCTTGTGGTAGGAGAGGTGAGACTACGAAAGAAAACAGGATGGTGCCACGACTGACGGCTTCGTACCATGGTACCGAAGGCACGCCTCCGAGACCTTTGAATTTTGTCATTTCGAGGAGCATCGCGACGAGAAATCCATTGGATATTTCCCGGCTTTTTTCGAGGGCGTCATGACTGGAACCGAAGCGGAGAACTCAAGCAATGCCACTGTATGATTTTGCCTGTACCCTATGCGGTCATGAATACGAGGCGCTTTTAAAAATTGATGAACCCTGGGATGGACTTGAGTGCCCGAAATGCGGAGGCCGGTCTCCGAAAAAACTGGTTACGGCCTTCAAGACCGACGCCTGGTCCAAGTTCCTCGATGGCATGGAACGGAAGGTTAACCCTCTAAAGTTCAAATGATCGTCTCTACATGATTCCCTTGTACCATCCCCCGTCGATCTGAATAGCCGCCCCCGTGATATACCCGCTCCCCTCAGACGCAAGGTAGGCGACAAGGGTCGAGAACTCTTCAGGGGTACCCATTCTTCCCATGGGAATGGCGGATTCCCAGCGCCGGATTATTTCCTCCGGTGTTGTCTGTTCCTTTTCGGCCATAGATGCGGCAAGCGTTCGGACACGTTCGGTCATGGTATAACCGGGGCAGACGCTGTTGACGGTGATGTTGAAGGGCGCCAGTTCATTGGACAGTGACTTGGCAAGGCCGATGACGCCGGAACGGATCGTGTTCGACAGGATCAATCCATCGATGGGCTGCTTGACCGAAATGGACGTCATGTTGATGATGCGGCCCCACCTCTTCTCTTTCATAACGGGAATTACTTCGCGGGTCATGGCGATGGTACTCAAAAGGTTCAGGCGAAAACCAAACTCCCAGAGGGTATCGTCTATATCAAGAAAGGGCGTCGATGGCGGTCCGCCGGCGTTGTTGACAAGGATGTCCACCGTCCCGAAATGATCGATGGCTTTCCGCACGAACAGCCGCGCTTCGTCAGGCTTGCTGACGTCTGTGGCTATGGCGAGTACCTCGCCACCGGTTGCGCGGCGTATTTCATCGGCCGCTTCGGGAAGGAAGGAATCATCGAGGGCTCCGACAGCCACGCGGGCTCCTTCTTCCGACAGCGTCATCGCCACAGCTTTTCCCAACCCCATGCTGCCGCCGGCAACCAAAGCGACTTTATCTTTCAATTTCAGATCCATCGGTTGTTCCTCCTCCTGAAGAAATGAGTCTCACAGGCCGGTAAGCCGGCTGTCGTGGCTAAAAAATAGTACCTATAAGTATCAGGACTTTTTACGAGGCCATCAAAAAAGTGAAAGCTCCCCCCACCGTATCCACACGGAGGAGGGAGCTTCAAGGCAGCAAAACAGCTACTCCAACACGATCAGCAACTGGTTGGAGTCGACTTTATCCGCCTCCTTTACCTTGATTTCTTTAACGGTCCCCGCCTCAGGAGCGACGATGGGGTTTTCCATTTTCATGGCTTCGAGGATGATGAGCTCATCATCCGCATTGACGGCATCGCCGACCTCAACCAGAATTTCCCCGATCGTTCCGGGCATGGGTGCTACGATTTCTAAAGCCATTGTGTGTGAACCTCCTCCTTCGGTATTTAATTGGCTTGCCCTGCAAGATATGCCTGCTTCGGGCAGTGTATCCTGTGTAATGTTTTCAGGTTCCGGATGAAAGGGGGAGCCGGGGCTCCCCCTGCCGTCACCCGTGATGAGACGTTTATTGTGCCCAGGTCGGATCCGAGGGACCCCACTTTTCGGGCAGAACGGCCTTCGGAGCCCAGTCCGGAGGAATTCGCTGACCCGGCTGTTCCCCTTCCCTTTCAATGAGTTTTTTCAGGCCCGGACGGGCGAACTGCCAGTTCCCTTCCTTCTGGGTCCGGCCATTGATGACCGCTTCCGACCGAAGCCGCATGCCCGCTGTCTTCTCCATTTTCTGACCGAGCCAGAGGATGCGGTCCACATCGTAGCCATGCTCGATTCCCAACTCGTCGATCTGAACGAGCAGGTCTTCCATGCAGATGAGACCCACATAACGGGCGTCCTTGTAATAGTACTCGCCGGTTCCCCTGATGGGACAATCATCAAGGAAGTTCGCCGGCTGGCCGCCCATACCTCCAAGCGTCGCCTCGAAGCGGGTGAGACCGGCCTGGAGGGCTGCGAGGACTGACGAGGAAGCGATGCGCTTTGTTTCGTGCAGGTGGCAGAGATGGGCCTCGGGGTTCGGCATGGCATCGAGAATCATCGAAAAGTAGCGGTACACGTCGGCGGCATTGGCAGAACCGTCATGGTCGGCGTGCTCGATGTCATGGGCACCGATCTCAAACCAGCGCTTGGTGAATTCCACGGCATCCTCGAGTTTCGTGGCGCCGCTGATGGGGCTGCCCCAGATGGTACTCACCGTGCCGCACATCTTGATTCCCGCGTCGCGGGCCTTCTTGATGCAGCGCTCGGCTTCGCGCCAGTACTGGGTCAGCGTGGTGCCCGAATTGGCAAAATGGTGTTCCGGGTCGGTGGATACCATCATGAGTATGCGGTCCGGGCCGTACCCTTCCTGCTTCATCTGGATGGCAAGGTCAACCGATGGTTCGCGGATCGTGACGGCCGTCAGGCAGATGTCCTTGTCGATGTCGATGCCGCGACGGGCGGCACGCTTCCGGAACTCATCGTCCCGCAGAGCCTTCATGACATCAGCCGCGTCGACGAACTGCGGTGTCGTGCGCGGAGCCAGGTTCGTCACCTCGAGCTCCCGGCACCCGGCGAGGATCATTTCCTGGCCGTAAAAAATCTTGGCCTTCGTGGAAATGAACTTCTCATGGTGCTGAAAACCATCACGGATGGTTATGTCGCCGATGGTAACCTTTTTCGGCATTCTTGGAAAAATTTTCCAAAGATCATATTCTGTCGCCATACAACTTCTCCTCCTTCAGTGTTTGTCAATCGTTAATAACGAATTATTCCTCCTCCCGGCGGCAGAAGGGAGGAGGATTCTTATTCTCCCTTAAAGACTGGTTTGCGTTTTTCCACGAAGGCGGCCAGGGCTTCCAGCCGATCCTTCGTGGGAATCGTCACTTCGTAGGCCTTGGATTCCAGTGGCAGGGCAACGCCGAGGCTGGCTTCGGTCCCGTAGTTGAGGGTGAATTTCGCCTGGGCCACGCCGATGGGGCCGTTCTTGGCAATTTCTCGGGCCAGCTCCATGGCCGCGTCCATCAGTTGGTCAGGTTCCACGACACGGCTCACGAGACCGATTTCAAGCGCCGTCTGGGCGTTGATCCTTCTGGCCGTGAAAATAAGCTCCTTCGCCTTGGCTACGCCCACAATGCGGGGGAGACGCTGAGTCCCGCCGGCTCCGGGAATGATGGCGAGGCTCGTCTCTGTCAATCCCATGAGAACGTTTGACGAGGCGATCCGCAGATCACAGGCCAGTGCCAGTTCTGTCCCGCCGCCGAAAGCGTAGCCATTGATGGCGGCTATCACGGGAACACGAACCTGCTCCACGGCGGTAAAAGTGTTACGGATCGTGAAGATGAACCGGCGGACCTGGTCCTGCGTCAGTGTCCGGCGCTCCTTCAAGTCTGCCCCGGTTGAAAATGCCCACTTTTTGGGATCGTCGCCGGAACGGGATCCGGTAACGATGATGCAGCGAAGGTCCATGTCGAAATTGGCTTCGCGAATCACATCGGACAGAACGGCAAGCAGATCAAAATTGAAGCAGTTCATGGCATCGGGGCGATTCAGAGTGAGAATCAGGATGCCTTCGTCTGTCCTTTCCTGCAACAGAATTTCTGACATGATCAGTACCTCCCTTCAGGGCATCAGACTTTCAAGTCGCCCCAGATGGATTGCTTGATGGGTACGCGGAGCGCGATCTCGAAGCCCCGGGCGATTTTTTCACGAGCTTCACTGAAGGCTATAACGCCGTCGTGGAAGAGCAGCGAACCGGTGTAGAAGGGATGCCCTTCCGCGTCGTACCGGTCGCGCATCATCTGGCGGAACTGGGCCATTTCTTCTTCATTCACCGCCTCACCCTTGGCCTCGATGTTCTTTCGTCGCACGGTTTCAACAATAAAACCAGCTGTTTCACCAGACATGACCGTCGTGCGGCCACGCATGTTCGTGAAGGCAAACCGTGGCTTGAAGGCCCGGCCGCACATCCCGTAGTTTGCCGCGCCGTGGTCGGGACCGATCACGTAGGTGATCTTCGGCGTGTCAAGGCAGGTACAGGTGCGCACCATGTCGGATCCGTACTTTCCGATGCCGCCCCATTCCTCCGACTTGCCTACCATGTAACCGGGAGAGCCCTGGAGGAAAAGAACGGGAATCTTCGAGTTGCCGCAACGGATCATCCATTCCGTTGCCTTCCGCGCCGCATCGATATAAATGACGCCGCTGGCGTTGGAGGCAATCACGCCCACGGGAATGCCTTTCATCCACATCTTGCCGGCTACGATCGCATCGCCCCTGCCGGGACCGTAGGTGGGCTTGTATTCGTGGAAATAGCTGTCATCGGCCAGGCACTTGATGGTATCTTTGATGTTGATGTACTTGTAGGTGTCGATGGGGGTGTTGCGCATCATTTCCTCGAAATCGAACTTGGGCTCGCGGCTTTCCCGACGGTCGACGTGAAGCTCGTTCGGTGGTTCAAACTCCATCATGGCCCGAAGTTTTTCAATGCCTTCATCCTGACTCCGGACAAAGTGGTCGCAACCGCCGGAATGCTGCGTGTGGACATAGGCGCCGCCCAGATCTTCCATGGATACCGTTTCGCCGATGGCCGACTTTACCATGGGGGGGCCGGCCAGAAAGGCGTAGGCCATCTTCTCGATCATGATCGACTCGGAGGCCAGGTACACAATGTAGGCGCCACCCGCCGTGTTACCGCCCGTAGAGAGCGTGTACTGGCGGATTCCCTTGGCTGACATGCGGCACATGTTGTAAAACATAGTTCCGAAATGGCCGTCGTCGGCAAAGCAACCCACCTGGAGAGGCAGGTTGATCCCGCCTGAATCGGCGATGTAGATGCAGGGGAGCTCGCACTCCTCGGCAATGGCCTGGGCACGCATGTGCTTTTTCAGGGTAATCGGGAAATAGGTTCCCGCGGCATAGCGGTTCTCGTTCGCAAAAATCATGCAGTCACGGCCCATAACTGTTCCCACGCCGGTGATCACACCGCCGCCGGGGATGTGGCCTCGGTTTTCCGACTCGTAAATCTCGCCGCCGTAAAGACGCTTCTGACCGATGTCGTATCCTGCGTCAAGACCCAGCTCATAGAATTCAGTTCCGGGGTCTATCAACTTCACTATCAGGTCACGCATGGGTTTCTTGTTCTGCTTGGCCAGCCGCGCTACCTGCTTTTCGCCGCCGATATTGTAAGCCTCGGCGCGGTGCTCCATCAGCAGGGCGTCCTGCTCCTCCCAGTGCTTCAGATTAGCGGCCTTTTCAAGCTCGAGCCGCTCCGCTCTCGACAACTTCTTCTTTTCCTCTGCCATTGGTGATCCTCCTTCGTTTAATAACCTTTATAGTTTACCACGAATCAGTTCTCTCATACGGCCTGAAGGGAAAAAGGCGATGGAAATACCGCCGGTACGCGCAACCCCATCGCTTCCGAAGTCATGACCCCGATCCTTATGTGGTGTAATACCCGGCTTAGTTGATATGTCTTTTGGGGATTGAAAACTTTTGGGGAACGGCAGAGATCGGAAAAGTCGGACAAGACCTGAAAAAAGCGTATCGCCGAACCTGATGAGGATAGACTCCCGGATTTCATGCCGTTTCTCCTCGATAGATGATCATGTGTACCAGAGGCGCCTATGTCTGTCAAGGGAAAAAGCCTGTATAATACAGGTTCAAGGGAACTCCGAAGGGTTGTAATGACCCCTTCGGGATGAAAACGGCAACGGCGGTTTTCGGGAGTCCGCGAGCATCATTTTGGGTCCGGGTATAATCCTTTTCTTTCTTAAAAGAGGATTTCTTTCAGTCCGAATTTCTGGTATACTTCCGCAGTCACCGTGTCAGCGGGTTCCGGGTAATCGGTCGTTCATCATTGACGGCTTCACCGGTGTCACCGAAAAAGGGAATATGCGTATGAATGTGAAAGCCCTTCGTGCCCTCAGCTACGGCCTTTATATCGTCACGTCGATTAAGGGGGGTAAACGCAACGGACAGGTAGTAAACACGGTTTTCCAGGTTACCTCGAATCCTCCTCACATTGTCACCGCCATCTACAAGGGCAATCTTACCCATGCCCACATTTCGGAAAGTGGTGTTTTTGCCGTATCCGTTCTTGCCGTTGACGCCCCGATGACAATGATCGGCACCTTCGGCTTTAAAACAGGCCGTGACGTTGACAAGATCGCCACTGTTTCATGCAGAACCGGGACGACGGGGTGTCCCATTGTGCTGGACCACACCCTTGCCTTCCTTGAGGCAGAGGTTGTGGATACCCTCGACGTGGGAACGCACACCCTTTTCGTCGGCCGGGTGGTTGATGCCGGTGTCCTGAGAGAGGGCGAACCCATGACGTATGATTACTATCACACCGTAAAGGGTGGCAAGACACCGAAAAATGCCGCTACCTATATCAGCGAACCGGGACCGGCGCCGGATCCGGGTACGAACAAAGACGGGGGGATATCCACGCCGGCCGCGCGCTACGTCTGTTCCATATGCGGTTATGTATACGACCCGGCTGCGGGGGATCCCGACGGGGGGATACCGGCCGGAACGGCCTTTGAGGAACTTCCTCATGACTGGGTGTGCCCGGTCTGCGGTGCCTCCAGGGATGAGTTTGACAGAGAGTGATTCGGATATATAATTTGTCCGATGACATTACCAGGCCGTCAGCCTTGACATTCACAGAAAAGGAGCCTTCCATGACCACTGGCTTTGAAGCAGGGGATATTTTTGAGATTGCCATGAGAATCGAGGAGAACGGAAGCAACTTTTACCGGTTTGCCGTTCAGATAGCTGCTACTGAAGATGCAAAACAGCTTTTTAGATGCCTTGCCGAGGAAGAGGACAAGCATAAAGAAATATTCAGGACCATGCTCGCGGGTATCGAACGGCAGGAACCGCGGGAAGGGTATCCCGGTGAGTACGGTGCCTATCTGAGAAGCTACGTTGACAACAACATCATCTTTACGAAGGAAGTTATGGACCGTGAACTTGAGGGCGTACAGGATACGCCCTCGGCATTGAACTTTGCCATCAAGCGGGAACTCGATTCCATTCTCTACTATCACGAGATCAAGAATTTTGTGCCCCCGAAGCACCACCAGGCCATCGATGACATCATCGATGAAGAACGCAGGCATTTCGAGGTTCTGTCTGAACTTAAAAAGAAGTACACATAAAATGGTGCGGACGTCATGAGCGGCAACACATTGCTGACGATCTCGTACAAAGCTGGACAACGTCCGATGGGGACGGCTTTGTAAAAAGTTTCTTACGTCAGGCACGGCGCGCATATCCTGAGGAATGAGGCATACCGCGAGGTACGCCGCGGTGACGAAGGAGGGAGCGCGATCAAGCATCCGGCCGGAGCGCCGGAGGCATGCCTCCGGTACCATGTTACGAAGCCGTCATTATGTTTGACATGTTCAATGTCTATCAGAGGAGGGTACGTCATTCATGAATTTAGGAGCATATTTCGACAAGGTAAAGGGAGTCGGCGTCATGGCGACGGCCGATGCGGAAGGAAACGTCAATGCCGCCGCGCTTTCAAAACCGGTGATGATGGATGAAAACACTGTGGCCTTCATCATGTCCGGCCACCTGACCCATCAGAATCTGACGTCAAACCCCAAGGCGTGCTATTTTTTCAGGGAACAAGACGGTTATGACGGCAAACGACTCTATCTGACGAAAATCAAAGAGGAAGAAGGCAGCGAGCTGATCGAGACCATCAGAAAAAAGCGGTATCCCATTTTCACCATAAAATACAATAACGAATCGAAGTATGTTGTGTTCTTCAGGGTCGACAAGGTTCTCCCGCTGGTTGCCGATGGGGTTTTGAGGCCCGGCATAAGGGAACAGGGGTAGGCGGACAGTCCTTTGCTTTTTCGGGTACCGTGTACGAAACGAAGAAGCTCACACCTGTCGGCAGTGTCCTGAAAATCGCCGTTGGTGAGAAGGCCCCTGATTCCGAGCTTCCGAATCTGTGGGGAGCAACGACATCCCTGAAGGAGTTCACGGGGCGGAACGTGGTAATTTCCTTCGTGCCGACCGCATGGACACCGGTTTGTTCCGACCAGCGGCCGGGCTATACAACGTCCTGAAGAAACTGTTCTCGTGCCATAATGCCGTCCTGCCGGGTGTCGGCGTTGACAGTGTTCCCTCGCTCCGGGCGTGGACGAAACAGAAGGGGGTCTCTGGCTCCCCGTTCTTTCGGGTTTCCGGCCCCACGGTGGGGATGGTGTTATCCGCCTACATCGATGTTCATGACATTAACAAGAGGCCTCCCCTGGAGATCATTGTGCGGGAGCTTCAGAAGCTTTCCGGAGACAGGTAATACCGGTGACAGCGCGGGAAACTTCGTGTCTTTTTCAGATGTCGCGGGTCTTTCTCCAGAGAGAGACCCGTGACGACTTCAGGAATCACCATCACCTGTTCATCTTCTTTTCGATTTCCAGGCGTTGCCCGAAGGAGGGGCCTGACGCATACTGCGTATAAAAGGAGGGATGGAGGTTATGTCGAAAACGGAAAAAAACCTGAAAGAAGCTTTTGCCGGTGAGTCCCAGGCGAACAGGAAATACCTCGCCTTTGCCGAAAAGGCGGACAAGGACGGCTATCGCCAGGCTGCGCGCCTTTTCAGGGCGGTCGCCGCGGCTGAGACGGTACACGCCCATGCCCACCTGCGGGTCATGAGGGGGATCGGGACCACGCAGGAAAACCTGAAAGAGGCGATAGAGGGTGAAATTCACGAGTTCAAGAGCATGTATCCTGATATGGTTACCGTCGCCGGGGAAGAAGGAAACGCCGCGGCCGAACGCAGTTTTGCCTTTGCCATGGAAGTTGAAGAACTGCACGCGAACCTCTACCGGAACATGCTGGAAAACCTCGATGCCGGGGGAAGGGAGTACCCCTACTATATCTGTCCCGTGTGCGGCTTCACCGCCGAGGAAGAGCCTCCCGGCACCTGTCCCGTCTGTGGCGCCAGGGGATCCGTCTTCCAGAGAGTGGAGTGAGAGTTCCGGTCTTGACGGTTTCCTGTGGAACTGATGAATTTCCTTGTTTCGAGGAGCATTGTAAACACCGTCAGTTCGAGGAGCATTATCAAGTTCCGTCGGTTCGAAGCGCATTGTAAAGTTCCGTCATGTCGAGGCGCATTGTAAATACCGTCATGTCGAGGAGCGAAGCGACGAGAAATCTTTCTTCACCGGTGGTATCTCGTGCAATTTCTCCATGCCGCCGCATTGACACAACCGACAGGTGATAAAGGTCTTGGAATAAGACTCGCTGTGGCAGGATGCATGATCGTTGGGTCGTTCGTGGCCCCCAGCCGTTGTTTCAGGGTCGGCCGGCCCCGTCGTTGAGAGTGAGCAGATCACGGGGGGTCCTGACGATGTGATCGGGATCGGCGGTCCGAAGACGTTCTTCCGGATGCCACCCCCAGGTGACGGCCACGGATTGGACGCCGGCCCGTTTCGCTTCCCGTATATCGCCTGTTGTGTCGCCGATGTAGAAGGTCTCCCGGGGTCCTTTCTTCCATTGTTCCATGATGTGAAGAATTTTTTCCGTTTTACTGGTCGAGTAGTCGGCACCGAGAACGGCACTGAAAAGGTGGTACGCTTGAGTCCGGTTCAGGACCGCTTCAATGGGGTCTGACAGACTGGATGAAATGACGGCGAGACGGTTTCTGTGTGAAAGCTCTTCGAGAACGGGCAGTATGTCATGAAAAACAGCTATTTGTGAATAGTCGACGGGATTCAGGGTCGCCCCCATTTCCAGGAACCGGTCCAGGGGAATCCCACGCTTCTGTATCGACTCGAAGAAGTTGTCGTCGAAAAATTCAAGGAAGTCATCGGCCGTTATGCGCAGGGGCTCGTCCATCTTTTCGAGGCAAGCAATGACGAAATGCTCGTAGACTGAACGGGAATCGGCGATGACACCGTCGAAATCGAAAAGGTACAGCCGGTTCATGTGATACTCTCCTGTGCTTTTCTCTGGTCACGAACCCCACGGGATGGTCCTGCCGCGCAGGATTGACGGCTCCGTACACTGGTGCCGGAGGCCTGATTGCGCTCCCTTCCCCGTCACTGCGGCGTACCTCGCAGTACGCCTCATTCCTCAGGATGTGCGCGCCGCGCCTCAGGGAGCTTTTTGCAAAGCCGTCTTCTATCGGACGTTTTTCGACCGTTTTACGGGACCGTCAGTATCGGGCGAAGATCTGCGAGCCGTCGTCGCCGGACGATAACGGTGTCTGCCCGCATCCGCCGTTCCGGCAGGGAACTCGTCAGCTTTTGAAAATTTCTATAATACCCGCTTCAAAGGGCTGCCGTATGATGCCGGCATCGGTGATGATCGCTGTGATCAACCTGTTGGGCGTGACGTCGAAAGCCGGGTTGAGGGCCTGGGTTCCGGCCGGTGCCGTGGGTGTTCCGGCCATGGTCAACACTTCTTCCGGATAGCGCTCCTCGATAGGAATATCATCGCCCGTCGCTGTTTCCGCATCTATCGTTGTTCTCGGCGCCGCGACGTAAAAAGGGATGTCATGCTCCCGTGCCAGGAGAGCCAGCGTGTAGGTTCCGATCTTGTTCGCCGTATCACCGTTAGCCGCTATGCGGTCGGCCCCCACGATGACCAGGTCGATTTCTTTCCGGGCCATGAAATGCCCCGCCATGGAATCCGTTATAACCGTCACGGGGATGCCTTCGCGGGCCAGTTCCCAGGCAGTCAGCCGGGCTCCCTGGAGCAGGGGCCTCGTTTCACCGGCGAAAACACGGCGTATGGCCCCCTTTTCATGGGCCGCCCTGATAACACCCAGTGCGGTACCATAACCTCCCGTCGCCAGGGCTCCGGCATTGCAATGCGTCAGTACCGTGCTTCCCGGCGGGACCAGATCCCTTCCGAATCGTCCGATCCATTGATTCGATTCGATGTCCTCATCGAGCATCCGCAGCGCCTCTTCCTTGAGACGCCCGGCCACAATCGTGAAATCGGCATCGTCTGACGCCTCGAAGCATTCCTTCATACGATGGATGGCCCGGAAAAGATTGGCCGCCGTGGGTCTCGTCGCTCCGAAGTCGTCACATATCCGATGCAGGGACTCCCGCTGGTCTTCCCGTGCCTCCCTGCGGCGCCTGCCGAACCCGAGAGCGATTCCCATGGCCGCGGCGATACCTATGGCCGGCGCTCCCCGAACGGTCATATCCTTGATGGCGGCGGCAACATCGGTATAGTCCCGGCAGAGGACATAGGCCTCCTGCGCTGGAAGGGCCTTCTGGTCAACCAGGACCACCATGTCGTCCTGCCACGCTATGGTTCGAATCATGGGCGGGAAAGTTTTTCCTTCAAAATCCGGTTTACCAGGTCGGGATTCGCGGTTCCCCGGGTGGCCTTCATGGTCTGTCCAACGAAAAAGCCGAAAACCTTTTCTTTTCCTTTCCGGTACTGCTCAACCTGGGCGGGGTGGGCCTCCAGTACAGCGTCAACGGCTGCCTCGATGGCTTCGGTGTCGGTGATCTGGACGAGCCCCTTCTCCTCGATGATCGTCTCTGGTTCCTTGCCGGTGGCCCACATATCCTCGAAAACCTCTTTCGCCATCTTGCCGCTGATAGCTCCATCGTCGATGAGCAGAATAAGATCTCCCAGGGATTGTGGCGTCACGGGGCATTCATGGATATGAACCTTGTATTCGTTCAGGAAGGCCAGGATGCTGCCCATGACCCAGTTGCTGGCCGCCTTGGGTTTTCCGCACCGGCCGGCAACGATTTCAAAGTAGTCGGCAACTGCCCGGTCCGCCGTGAGGACTCCCGCGTCATAGGGGGGAAGCTCGTAATAACCGGTAAAGCGTTTCCTTTTTTCCATGGGCAGTTCGGGCAGGCTGCGGGCGACGGCCTCGGCCCATTCTCGTGAAACCCTCACGGGCAGGAGATCCGGGTCGGGAAAGTACCGGTAATCATGGGCTTCTTCCTTGCTCCGCATGGCGAAAGTCATCCCCTTGGCTTCGTCCCAGAGACGTGTATCCTGAACCACCTGCCCCCCGCTTTCCAGAATGTACTGCTGGCGCTTTATTTCATACTCGAGGGCACGCTGCACGTTCCGAAAGGAATTCATGTTTTTCAGTTCCGTCCGTGTTCCGAGCTCCTCCCTGCCTTTCGGGCGCAGGGAAACGTTTGCATCGCAACGGAAGCTCCCCTCTTCCATGTTTCCGTCGCAGATTTCAAGGTACACGAGGGTTTCGTGGAGCCGTCTCAGGTACCCGGCTCCTTCCTCGGGGCTCCGTATATCCGGTTCACTCACGATTTCGATGAGTGGCATGCCGGCCCGGTTCAGATCCACGTAACTGACGGGGGCAGTCTCGTCATGAATGAGCTTTCCCGCGTCCTCTTCCATGTGAATGCGGGTGATTCCGATCCGCTTTGTCACGCCGTCGGTTTCAACGTCCACGTATCCTCCTGCGGCCAGGGGGTCGGCGTACTGGGAAATCTGGTATCCTTTGGGCAGGTCCGGGTAGAAATAGTTTTTCCTGGCCCATTTACTGGAAAAGTTGATGGTGCAATTGGTTGCCAGGGCCATTTTGAGGGCGTATTCGACCACTCTTCGGTTCAGCACCGGCAACACCCCGGGCATGCCCAGGCAGACGGGACAGGTGTTGCTGTTGGGGGGGGCACCGAACTGTGTGGAGCAGCCGCAGAATATCTTTGTTTTTGTCAGCAGTTGGGCGTGAACTTCGAGCCCGATTACGGGTTCGTATTCCATTACAGCGGAGGTCTCCTTTTCTCGAAGGTCATCGATCTTTCAAAGGCCGATGCCGCCTGCAGCAGTTTTCCTTCCTGGAAGGAGCCGGCAAGAAACTGGATGCCCAGCGGAAGTCCCTTTCCGGTGAAGCCGCAGGGGACCGATATGGCCGGAATGCCCGCAAGATTCGCGGGAAGGGTGAAGACGTCCGACAAGTACATCTGGAGGGGGTCTTCAATTTTTTCGCCCAGCCTGAAAGCCGCCGTGGGCGTGGTGGGTGCCAATATAATGTCGCAGGTCTTAAATGCCTCGTCGAAATCATTCTTCACGAGAGCCCGGACCTGGGAGGCTTTTTTGTAGTACGCGTCGTAATATCCCGAGGAAAGGGCATACGTTCCGATCATGATCCTCCGTTTGACCTCGGCACCGAAGGCTGCCGTCCTGGTGTTCCGGTACATACCCGGGAGATCATCCCCGTCGGTGGAGCGGAAACCGTAGCGCACACCGTCATAGCGGGCAAGGTTCGAGCTTGCCTCGGCGGGGGCCACCACGCAATAGGCGGCCACTCCGTACCGGGTATGGGGCAGGGATATTTCACGGCAATCGGCTCCCAGGCTCTCCATGGTCGCCTTGGCCTGTCCCATGGCGTCAAATATCTCCGGGTCCATGCCATCAATAAAGTATTCTCGAGGAATTCCGATGGTCCACCCCTCGATGCCCCGCCCCAGGAATTCCCGGTAGTCGGGAACGGGCAGGTGAACCGACGTGGAATCCTTCCGGTCGTATCCGGCGATGACGTTCAGCATGAGGGCGCTGTCTTCAACATCCCTGGTCAGGGGGCCGATCTGGTCCAGGGAGGAGGCGAAGGCTACAAGTCCGAAGCGGGACACCCGGCCGTAGGTGGGCTTGAGACCCACAACGCCGCAGAATGCCGCCGGCTGCCGTATGGACCCGCCCGTGTCGGAACCCAGCGAGGCAATACACTGTCCAGCCGCCGCCGCCGCTGCTGAGCCGCCGCTGGAACCACCGGGGATTCTCTCAAGATCCCAAGGGTTTCTCGTCACGCCGTAGTAGGACGTTTCCGTGGAAGAACCCATGGCGAATTCATCCAGGTTGGTTTTTCCGACGATAACGGCCCCGGCCTGCCTGAGCTTCTCCACCACCGTCGCGTCGTAGGGAGGAATAAACGTCTCCAGGAAGCGTGATCCGCAGGTTGTCGGTACGTCCCGGGTACACAGAAGATCCTTGATGGCCACGGGAATACCTTCAAGAGGGCCCGCGGCGGCTCCTTCCCGGCGCCTGAGATCCGATTGCCGGGCGCTTTCGAGAGCCGAGTCTTTCATGAGAGTTATGTACGAGTGAACGCGATCCTCCACGGCTTCGATACGTTCGAAAAGAGATTCCGTAATCTCCAGAGAGGTCGTTTCACCCCGGTGCAGCTTCTCTCCGAGCTCGTGTATGGTCAGCTCAAAAAGTTCCATGAACATTCCTTATGGTAAAATGGTTTCAGTCAATTACCTTGGGTACCTTGAAGCTTCCCCCAGTGACATCGGGAGCGTTCGCAAGCGCGTCTTCGACGCCGAGAGACGGGAGAACCGCATCTTCCCTGTACGGTTCCGTGCCCCCCGCGACGGAACTCATGGGTCCCACGCCCGTTGTATCGGCCCCGTCGAGAATGTCCATGTACACAAGAATGTCATTGAGCTGGGAAGTGAACATTTCTATTTCATCGTCTCGTATGTTCAGCCTGGCGAGATGAGCCACGTGTACTACCTGTTCTTGCGTAATTTTCACAGTCGGCCGTCCTCCCTGTTCCCTGTTATCGAAACGTCCCGGCGGGCCAGAAAGGAGCGATCCGTTCTTTAACAGTGTTGAGAACCTGATCGGTCACGACGGCCGCGCCCTGTGCCGTTTCTTCAATGTCCCTGTCGGTGACGCGGGTTTCGCCGTTCATTTCCTTGAGGACCGCCTTGGAAGATTGCACCAGCATGGAGATGTTGTAGCCTCCCTCGAGAGTGGCCACCAGGCGCCCATCGCAGCACTGGTCGGCGGTGTTCATGAGCACCCTCATGAGCTTCGCGAAACCCTGCACGGAAACTTCCATGCCTCCCAGGGTATCCCCCCGGCATATGTCGAAGCCGGCGGAAAGCAGCATCAGCTCGGGCTTGTACGCCAACGCAACAGGTTCGAGCAGTTCCTTGAAAATCCTGACGTAATCGGTATCATTCCTGCCCCGTGAAAGAGGGACGTTTATGGTATATCCCTCGCCCGGTCCCCGTCCGATTTCACCGGCGCTCCCCGTTCCGGGGTAGTACGGGTACTGGTGGGTGGAAAAATACAGGACGCCCGGATCGTCATAAAAGGAATGCTGCGTTCCGTTTCCGTGGTGGAGGTCCCAGTCCGTGATCAGAATCCGCTTGAGACCATGCTTCTTTCGGGCTGCCGCCGCCGCGACGGCCACATTGTTAAAGAGGCAGAATCCTCCTGACCGCCCTGCCTCTGCATGGTGACCCGGCGGCCTGACGAAGGCGAAGGCATTTTTTAAGGTTCCTTCCATGACGAGGTCAACTGCTTCGATAAGTCCTCCCGCCGCGAGCAGGGCCGCTTCGTAGGAATCAGCCGATGTAACGGTGTCCGCATCGAGTGATGTGTGAGCAATCCCGGCCGTTGCGGCAACCTCATCGATATAGGACTGGCGGTGAATGAGAGTGAGTTCGCTCATTTCAACGAGCCGGGGTTCGATCTGATAAAATTTACCCCGCATGTTCCCACTTTCAAGCATTTCATACAGAGCTTCCAGTCTCCTGGGAGATTCGGGGTGAAAGGCCCCCGGGTCGTGCTTTATATATCGGTTGTCGGTGACGATACCTGTGGTGTACATCGTGGCGCCTCCCTTCTCGTGCGGATTCACGCATCATTTCCTGCAACCGTCGCCGTCATGCTTTTCCTATCACAGGCACTGTGCAAATGCAATTGAACAGCCCCTTGATCCGGTCCACTGCCGATGCCCCGAATCGGGTGGACAACGGGATCATACGTGAGGGTGGCCCTCTCTCTTTTCTGCGGGTCACAACGATCGGTCGTGCCGGCTGCTTTCGGGTGTGGTGGAGACAGGTTTTCGTTCCCTGATAAAGCAGCGGGGATCCTCAGCAAGATAATCACCGGTGTAGGCGTGGGCCCGACCGCGGCATCCGCCGCAAACGGTTTTGTACCGGCACTCGCCGCAGAGGCCCTTCAGTCTTTCTTCGCGGTTGCGCAGGTCTTGAAACAATCTGGATTCATGGTAAATGCGATGGAAGCTTTTTTCACGCACACTGCCTCCGCTTACTTCAACGAAAGGACAGGGCCACACGTCCCCGTTTGCCTTGACGTACACAAAGCCCCGTCCGGCCGCACATCCATGAAAGACCATGCCGGCCAGATCGAGCCGACCTCCTCCGCGGATGTCACCTTTTTCAAGGAGATGCGGCCAGTACTGGGGACCGGCCACAGGTTCGATGATCATGTCACATTCCCGCTGCTTCTCGGCTATCAGCTCGCTCAAGCGTTTATTCGCGTTTTTCTTCAGTGTTGCCGTCTCGATGATTTCTCCCCTTCCCACGGCAACGAGCTGGTACATCAGCATGATCCCCGCCCCATACCTGTCCGCGAAGTCTATCAGGTTGGGCAGATCCTCCATATTGTATTCCATGGCGGTGGTATTTATCTGCAAGAGAATGCCCGCCTTTTTCGTCGCTTCGATTGCCCGCAGGGCGAGTTCGAATGCGTCGGGCCTGTTGCGTATCCGGTTGTGGATTGAGGGATCGGCGGCGTCCAGGCTGATGGCGTTACAGACCACGCCGTGATCCTTGAGCTTAAAGGCTGTTTCTTCATCGATCAAGGTTCCGTTTGTGGCGATGATATTGGAAAGACCCGCCCGCTGCGAGTGCCTGAGCAATTCAAATATGTCCCGTCGCACCAGGGGTTCACCGCCGGTATAGACCAGGGTGCGGAATTCACTTTCCGCCGCGATCATGTCGATGAGCCGCTTGCCTTCGTCCGTCGTCAACTCGTCCGGGGAAGGTCTGCCGCTCACGGCGTGACAGTGGATGCAGTGGAGATTACAGGCTCCGGTCACCTCCCAGACCGGATGTCCCGGATAACCGATGCATCCCATGCCCAACGCGCCGTTGGCAACGGGTATAGAGGGCAAGCCATGTTTCATGAGCCAGTGGGGTATACGCTTCCATCGATTGAGGTAGCCCATCAGGAGCGTGCCTCCCAGTTGCCGGAAAAGCAGGGACGGCGGATCAAAGAATGGTTTGACGCGTATGGTTTGCTTCATGTTCCTCACAGCAGATAGGCCAGCATGTAAGCCAGGGAGGTTCCACTATTGACGGCGACGGTGAGACCGCACAACCGTTCAAGTTTTTCCGCGTTCCGATGAAGGCCACGCACAATCGCAACGACTGTGTACAGGGCAATGGCGGCAAAGGGAAGAAAAAAATAAATCACCGCGACGGGCACGCCCCACAGAGGGGATGCCATCATTGTAAGGCAGGTAAGTACGCTGAAAAAGATATACAGCACAGCACCGCGTGTCCACCCGACGCGAACCAGCAGGTTTCTCTTGCCCGTGGCTCTGTCGGCTTCGTAATCAGGGAACTCGTTGAGCAGTATAACGTTCAAAATGGAAAAGCCGATCGGCAGCCAGATCCAGTGAATAACAGGCGCGATGGCGGCTGTCTGGATATAATAGGCTGAAGCAACGGGAAGCCAGCCGTAACAGAAGGCTATGAACACCTCTCCCACTCCTCGCTTGACGAGACGTACCGGTTCCGTAGAATAAAAGAATCCCGGCAGTGCGCCCAGGAAGCCAAGCACAAGCGTCCAGGGGCCTGTTCGATAGGCGAACTGGAGTATGACGCCGATTCCTGCTGCCGCCAGAAGGCTGATAACACTGGTCCAGAGGGGAACGGCGCGGGGCATTGTCCCGGCGGCTGTGATACGGGAACCGCCGGCAAAAAGGTTGTTGTGCATGCGGGCTGAAATAGCGTCTTCGTTCCGGTCAAAGTACTCACCCGCGTGGTACGTGGACAGCATGATCAGGATGACACCGCAGACCCCCAGGATGAAGACCTGCGGATTGAAGGCGCCGGCGATTCGATGGGCCAGGAAGGTTCCGAGAAGAAAGGGGAGGATGCCGACCACATGGAAAGGAAGACGGGAAAGGGAAATCCAGCCCTTAAGGAGTTGTCCGGCAGATTGTCCCGTCCGAAGTGTTTCCGTCATGTATCGTTATCCCCGCTTCCCGCCGGAGCGCCTGTTCATCGATCACCGTTCAGTAAAGACCGCAGTCTCTCCGTTCCGGCGTCCATTATCTGCGGGGTACTATCACAAGCCCCGGCATATGTCACGTACTTGAAATGCTTCAGACGGTGGCGGAATCCCGGGGTCGTGCATAATCGGCGAGCTCGCAATGAGTCCGAAACATGGCGAACCTTGAAAATCGAGCCTGATATTTCCAATGAGTTACAAGGCTGCTTTTGGAAAATCCGGACTTTTTACGGGACCATCAATATGCATCCGCGAGAGCACAGGCCGCTGCGTAATCTATAGGGCGGTGCTTCCGGGGGGATGCCGGAACTTAATGGCGTTCACCCCGCCTCATGTGGTATGAGACGTTCGAAGAAAGAAAGGATCGAATATGAGCAAAACGACACCCTACGGAACCGTGACGTCGGAAATCGCGCAGGAACTGGCGACGGTGGTCGGTGTGAACAACATGATCTATGGCGATCCCGAGGCGCTGGAAAATTATTCCCGCGACGAGGTGGCCGGTCCGGAATATGCCCGCCCGCCCGACGTCGTTGTGAAGCCCTCCCGAGCCGACGAGATTTCAACCATCATGAAGCTGGCGAACCTGCATCGCCTGCCGGTAACACCCCGTGGCGGAGGAACGGGGCTATCCTGCGGCGCCGTGCCGCGATTCGGCGGCATCGTGCTTTCTCTGGAGCGAATGAACCGCATACTCGAGATTGACCGGGAAAACATGGTAGCCGTCGTGGAGCCGGGTGTCGTGACCAGCGTCATCGGTGCGGCCGTCCAGGAGGTGGGACTCTTTTATGCGGGATATCCGATGAGTTTCGAGTCGTGTTTCATCGGGGGGAACCTGGCGGAAAACGCCGGGGGCGGACGGGCTATCAAGTACGGGGTCACGGCACAGTATGTCCTGGGCCTGGAGGTCGTTCTCCCCACGGGCGAACTGCTCACATTGGGGGGCAAGCGGGTCAAGGACGTGACCGGCTATGATCTCATCCGCCTCCTGGTTGGTTCCGAGGGGACGCTGGGAATATTCACGAAGATCATTCTTCGACTGATTCCAAAACCCCTCGCCACGGCCGTTCTGTTGATCCCCTTCACGGATGCAGGCGCTGCCGTAGGGGCCTATCCGCGGGTTTTCTCAGAAGCGGGCATACTGCCGGCGGGGATCGAATTCATGGACCGTCTGTCCGTTGAGACCGCTTACGAATTTCTCGGTGAAGCTCTGCCCTGCCCGGGTATCGGGGCCATGCTGCTTGTTGAGCTGGACGGGTCGAGCCGGGAAACCGTCGATGAAGAATGCCGGGTGGTGGGTGAACTCTTCCTTCAGGAAGGGGCTTTGGATGTTTACGTGGGCAATACCCCGACCACGGAGCGCAAAATGTGGCGGCCCCGGGTCAGTGTCGCCGAGGCCTTCAAGGCGCTCTGTCCCGTACAGAGCCTCGAGGATGTCGTGGTTCCCACAGCGCGCATTCCGGAACTGGTCCGGGAACTGGAGCGTCTTGCCTCGACATATGATGTTCTGATTCCCTGCTTCGGCCACGCGGGGGACGGAAATCTTCACGCCACCCCTGTCAAAAAACCCGAAACGCCCCTGGAACGATGGGATGACACACTGCCGCTCTTGCTCAGAGATCTCTACGAAACAGTCTTCCGCCTGGGTGGTACGATCAGCGGAGAGCATGGTATCGGTTCCAAGAGGGCATCTTACATGCCCATTGTGATGAGTTCCGAACTGATCGCCCTGCAGAAACGAATCAAGCAGGTCTTTGATCCCCTGAATATAATGAACCCCGGGAAAATTTTTCCGGACTGATGCAACAGGATCGTGTCGAGGTCCTGTATCCCTTTCCAGTCGGTGCCATCCGGATTGCCGGTTGAGATCACATGAGTGGTGTGCTATTGCAATGCGGATCGGCGACGACGGAAGGGGTTCCATAAGAACTCTATGGTCGGGGTGTCGAATTCGATAGGCATGAAGCCTCGGTCCGGTCGGGTTGTTTCAGGGGCGGTGATCTTTCGGGGAAGCCCGGTTCTCATTAAGGAGATGCGGTCATGGCAAAAAAAGACAAGAAGTATGTACTGCAACAGGTTAAGGACAACAACGTTCGTTTTATCCGCTGCTGGTTTACCGACGTACTGGGCATGCTCAAGAGTTTTTCCATTTCGCCGAGGGAGCTTGAAGGTGCGCTGGATGAGGGTATGGGCTTCGACGGGTCCTCCATCGAAGGCTTCGCCCGTATCGAGGAGAGCGACATGCTGGCGAAGCCGGATCCCGCCACCTTTGCCATTCTTCCCTGGCGGACGAGCCCCGCCGATGGTTCAAAGGTTGCCCGCATGTTCTGTGATATCCTGACCCCGGACGGTGTGCCCTACCGGGGAGATCCGCGCCATGCTCTGAAGCGCCAGCTTGCGAAGGCCTCTGCCTTGGGGCTGTCGTTGTATGTGGGGCCCGAACTGGAGTTTTTTTATTTCAAGAGCTCCGAGGGCGAGCCCCGGATTCTGGACCGGGGAGGGTACTTTGACCAGATGCCCATGGACGTGGCGAGCGACATGCGCCGCGACACGATTCTTGCATTGGAGGAGATGGGCATTCCCGTGGAGTACAGCCACCATGAAGTCGCGCCGAGTCAGCACGAGATCGACCTGCGCTATGCCGAGGCGCTGACCATGGCCGACGCGGCCATGACCTACCGCCTGACCGTGAAAGAGATGGCCGCCAAGTACGGTTTTTACGCAACCTTCATGCCCAAGCCCCTTTTTGGTGAGAACGGGAGCGGCATGCATGTTCACCAGTCCCTTTTCAAGGGCCGAAAGAACGTGTTTTTCGATGAGCGGGACGACTATTTCCTGTCGTCGCTGGGCAAAAGCTACATAGCGGGCCTTCTCACGCATGCCGAGGAACTGTGCATTGTTGTCGCGCAGTGGGTGAATTCCTACAAGCGCCTGGTTCCCGGTTACGAGGCTCCGGTGTACATCTCCTGGGCCCGGAAGAACCGTTCGGCCCTGATCAGGGTTCCCATGTACAAGCCGGGCAAATCCCAGGCCACGAGGATGGAGTTTCGCTGTCCCGACCCTGCCTGCAATCCGTACCTCGCCTTTGCGGTGATGCTCGCCGCGGGTCTGAAGGGTATCGAAGAGAAGCTGGTCCTTCCCGACCCCGTCGAGGACGATATCTTCGAAATGAACGACCGCGAGCGCGCGGAACGGGGTATCGCGTCCCTGCCGGGCAGTCTCGGAGAGGCCATCGCTCGTGCCGAGAACAGCGCTTTTTTGAAGGAGGCGCTGGGCGATCATATTTTCGAGAAGTTTATCTCCAACAAGAAGATCGAGTGGGATCTGTACCGTACCCATGTGAGCACCTACGAACTGGAACGGTACTTGCCGATATTGTAACCGGCAATCGCCGCCGCTTCCGCTCCTCACGAGGTGTCTTTTAACGGGTGGCCCTCTTCGTCACTTGTGCTTGTGGCTGACATGTACCAGGAACCGGAGATCTGGTATCCCTCCTGCCGACTTAAGGTGCCGGGGTTCCGCTGGTGGGAACCGGTTTCAGCCCCGACGTGCTGCGGGGGAAAGGGGGACCGTTTTTTTCATCATACAACGGTATTGCCCCGAAGCGCGATACCTCATGAAGGCTCGTTCAAAGAGTCTTGACCCAGAGCATATTGGTGGTTCCCGTTTCCCAGAGGGGTCGTCCGGCGGTAATCACCAGCGTATCGCCTTCCCGGGCGTAACCTTCCACAAGGACGGCCGCCGCTGCTCTTTCGACCATTTCGTCGGTGTGCTCGATAGTATCGAGATAATGAGGAATGCAGCCCCAGTACAACGCGAGGCGGCGAACGGCATCCTGGTTCGGTGTCAGGGCGACGACGGTCTGCCGGGGGCGATAGCGGGCTATCTGGGCGGCCGTAAAGCCGCTCCGGGTAGTGGCGACAATAGCGACGGCGTCAATGTTTTTCGCCAGGCTGCAAGCGGCCTTGGCCACGGCCCCGGCGATCCCGGGATGAGTGGGGAGGTTGAGATAGGCGGCGTGGAGGTACTCTTCTTCGGCACTCCGGGCGATTCTGGCCATGTAGCGGACAGACTGCACGGGATACTTCCCTATGGCGGTTTCTTCAGACAGCATAACGGCATCGGCGCCATCCAGGACGCCGTTCGCCACGTCAGCCGCTTCAGCCCTGGTGGGGTGTGGAGACTCCACCATTGACCGCAGCATCTGGGTGGCGATGATGACCGGTTTGCCCAGGGCATTGGCCTTGCGGATCAGCATTTTCTGTATGCCGGGGACTTTTTCCAGCCGAATTTCCACGCCCAGATCTCCCCGGGCCACCATGACACCGTCGGAGGCCTCCAGGATGGCGTCCACGTGGTTCAGAGCTTCGTGCTTTTCGATCTTGGCGATGACGGGCGTGCTCTTGGTCCGGCTTCGAATGATATCCTTGATGCTGAAAATGTCATGGGCGGTCCGAACGAAGGACAGAGCCACGTAATCAACGTCCATCGCCAGTCCGTAGAGGAGATCCCGGCGGTCCTTTTCTGTCATTGCGGGCATGTCAAGCGTGCTTGAAGGCAGGTTGATTCCCTTGTGGGATGTCAGTACACCGCCGGTTATGACACGGCTGGTAATGTCCGGTCCGCTCGTTTGTTCCACTACCAGTTCCATCATGCCGTCGGCGAGCAGGATCCGGTCGCCCCTGCCGACCTGGGAGGAAAGGTTTGGAAAGGAAACGGACACCCGGTTCCCCCGGGCGGGTCCCGGGTCGCCGGTAAGAATCATCTTTTCCCCCGCGGAAAGGCGCAAACCACCTTCGGGGATTGTGCCGACCCGGATTTTAGGTCCCCCCAGATCCTGGAGGATTGCCACGGGCCGCCCCAGACGGGCTGAAGCCTCTCTGAGGCGCTCTATGACGATTCCATGCTCTTCATGAGTCCCGTGAGAAAAGTTCAGCCGGGCGACACTCATGCCGCTTTCGATCAAAGATGCTATGGTTTCAGGACAGTTACTCGACGGTCCTATAGTGCAGACGATCTTTGTCTTTGGCGGTGTCATCACCCCCCCAGGATATAGTTTTTCAACTGTTCTGTCGTGAAAGCCGCCTCATCGAAGAGGTTTTTGACCACATCCCCCATGGAGATGACGCCCGTAAGAGAGTGTCCGTCCATTACGGGAAGATGGCGCACCCGTTTCTCGGTCATAAGAGCCATGACGGCGTCCAGCTTCGTGTCTTTTTGGACCACATAGAGTGCCTCCGCAGGGGTCATGACATCTTTCACGGGCTTGTCCCAGAGGTCCGGATCCCTGCTTTCCACAAGGCGCATTATATCGCGTTCGGACACAACACCGGCGAGCTTCCCCCCGTCATCGAGAACGACCAGCAAACCGATCCGCTTCTTGTTCATCAAGCGCACGCAATCAATAAGCTTTTCCCCCAGTTGAACCTTATAGAGCTTCCCGCCCTTATTCTCCAGAACCGTCGATGCTTTCAAGGTGATGCTGTGCATGGATTCCTCCTGCGCTGTGATAGAATGCATTGTCTGAACACAAGCTTCCCGGTACAGGGAAGCATAGGCTTTATGTACGCGTACGACCAACAACGTAAAAAACGGCATGAGCTCTGCCGAACAGCCTGTATTCAAAACAGAATCAAGCCGTTTTTGAACATTTATTCTGCCTCAGCTGCTATGTTAAATCAAGACCAATCTGTGAGGCTTTTCTGGAGCCGCCGGGTCCATCGAACTCGATGGACCGGCACAAGGCCCTTGAGAGATGGCGGGTACATCTTGAGGAATGAGGCGTGTACCTGGAGGTGCCGCAGTGACGAAGGATGCGGCGTAACGCGGCATCCGGTTATAATGCCTGAGGTCGTGCCTTCGCAGCTTTTTACGAAGCCGTCACATGTATTCGCTATGACCGCTGAACCCGTCGGCTTACACCGCTGGTAGTCTCAGTTGTCCACAGGGGCGACATGTATATAGGGGGTCCCGCCCCGACAGCCGAGGCATCTGTCTCCGTCCCGCGCGGGATAGGCCTCACCACATCCGGAACAGATGCTGACAGGTCCCATCTTTTTTCTGCGAATGCCGTCCGGCTCGACCCGCACGGGTTGCATGCCCAGCAGATCGTGTCCCGCATCCTTGATCTGGGACAGAAGCAGTTCCGAATCCTGTTCGTGCTTTTTCTTTTTTTTGAGATACCAGTCGTGGATCTCGGGCCACTTTTTTAGTTTTTCAGTGTCCAGGAAGACCCGAACTCCTTCACCTCCGAATTTTTCGTACAAGATGACGGCGAATCTTCCGATGTTGATCACGGTAAGCCAGCCGTTGCCGATGGTACAGGGGGTGAGTATCTGAACGGCGTCAGGCAGGCAGACCGGTGTTTCACATATGGCATCGAAAAAATCGCCCTTGGGGAGGTTCTTGAGTGCCAGGTCGACGATGAACCCGCCGATGATGAGGCCCGGCGCCATGCTTCCGTGAAAGGATTCCACCAGGTGCAGGTATTCTTCGTAAGAATAGGTGCAGATGTTCATGGTCGGCAACTCCTCGTAATCGTTTACATCATCCCCTGCCGGGGATAGCTCGGCATGCCCGACTCAGTCGCTTCGCTTCTGAATCGGGTGTCCCACTAGATTAAAACGCCAGGGCAAGCCGCTGTTCACGGGCTGCCTTGAGTGACTCTTTCCGGGGTGCCGTCCCGGAGATGGTGCGTCGAATCCAGTCCCGGTCTTCTTTTCCTTCTACCACGGGCAGTATATCATCTGCCAGGTAGAGGGCTTCGTTAATATCGTGGGTTACGTAAATTACCGGGAAAGAGAATGTGTCCTTCAATGCTTTCAGTTCTTCCCTCAGTCCCCGGCGGCTGACCACGTCCAGGGCCGAGAAGGGCTCGTCGAGCAGCAGCAACTGCGGCCGCCGTGCCAGGGCCTGGCAGATTGCGCAGCGCTGGCGTTCACCGCCGGATACCATGGAAGGCATGCGGTTCTTCAGATGACTGATGTTGAACAGCTCGAAAAGATCGTCTATTTCGCGACGGTCTGCGGCGGCGAATGCGGCATTTTCGAAAAGATTCAGGTGCGGGAAAAGGGTGTAATCCTGAAAGACATAGCCGAGTCGTCGTTTTTGCGGTTTCAGGTTGATCGCCCGGGATGAGTCGAACCATTGTTCATCGCCGAACGTGATGGTTCCGCTGTCGGGTTGGTCCAGTCCCGCGAGTATGCGGACAAGGGTTGTCTTCCCTCCTCCGGATGGGCCGATGAGAACGAGCATTTCATCGTCGTCGCAGGACAGGGAGATCTTCAAGTCAAAGAAATCAAGTTTTTTTTCCACATCTGCCGAAAGAGTCATGTCCGCCATCCCTGCTGAGCCTGTTGGCAAAAAGGAGAAAGAGGTAGCTTACGGGAAGAAACGTCAGAGCCATAAGTCCGGCGCTGCGATAATCCATCATTTCAACGGCCTCGTAGATTGCGATTGATGCGACCTTCGTCACGCCGGGAATACTTCCTCCCACCATGAGTAGAACCCCGAAGGCCCCTATGGTGTGGAGGAATACAAGAACGGCGGCGGCAATGATGCCGTTGGTGCTGTTGGGGATGACCACCCGGAAAAAGGCGGCCGTCGGTGACAGCCCCAGAACGGCGGCGCTCTCGAGAAGACGGTGATCGATTTTCTGAAAGGTCGCTTTCATGGGCTGTACGGCGAAAGGAAGACTGTAAAGCACCGCCGCCACTGTAATGCCCGCAAAGGTGAAAAGAAGCCTGTTTCCCGTCAGCGTCTGCCAGAACGTGCCCAGAATCCCTCTGGGGCCCATGACGATGACAAGGTAAAACCCGATTACCGTGGGAGGCAATGCCATGGGCAGGTAGAGGAGGGCCTCGAGAAGCGGTTTGCCGGGAAAATTCCGGCAGGCGAAAAGATAGGCAACGGGAGCCGCCAGTACAACCAGAACAGCCGTGACGGCGAGAGCCAGCTTAAGGGTGATGAAAAGTGCCGTGTAGTCCATCTATTCATATCCGAACGTTTGCATGATTGCCAGGGCTTCTTCGGAGATGAGAAAAGCGGCGAATCGTTCAACAGCATCCCTGATTTCTGTCCTTTCCAGAATGCAGGCGGCCTGCACTACCGGGGCTGCCTCGGGAATAGGGTAGAAGCACCCTCCCTGCCCTTCTTCGGAGGCAATCGCCGAAAGGGCGCAGAACCCGGCGTCAACGGCACCCGTGGAAGCATACTGAAACGACTGGGCAACGGTCTGGGCGGTGACGAATCGTTTGTTCAGCAGTTCCGCCATGCCTGCCTCTTCAACGGCCTTCATGGCAACAGCTCCATAGGGGGCCGTCACGGGGTTCGCGATCGATATTTTTCCGCTGCTGCCTTTTATTGCTTCCTTCCAGTCTGTGCCGGCGCAGAAATCATGGTTTGACGACCAGAGAATTGCCCGTCCCCGCGCGTAGATAAAGGGTTCGTCGCCGAGACCTTCATCGTGGAGGAGCTGCGGCCTTGTGTCATCGGCGGAGAGAAAGAGATCGTAGGGAGCACCGTTTTTAATCTGGTTGTAGAGACTGCCGGTCGATGAAAACGTTCCCTCGACTTTCACGCCCGATTTCTCCTCGAAGGCAGCGGCGATTTCTTTAAAGGCCGAAATATAGTTTGCTGCTACTGCCACCGACATTTTTTCCTGGGCGATAGCTGAAAACGGACTGATCAGCGCAAACAGCAGTACTGTGGTAGTGATTCGAAGAAGCGCGCGCATTAGACCTTCCTTTCTTAATCGTGGCTGTCGGAAAGGCCGGGTAATTCCACGGGTTGTTCCTGACAGGGGATTTTTTCATGCGGGACGAGTCTTTCCTTGCCGATGTGCGGTAACCCGGAAGCCCGCATTTAAGTTATTCCTAACCTATGCTATTCATAGCAGGCAGCGCACGTTACGTATGCCACTAACGGCATATATGTCAAGCTATTTTTTCCCCCGTGCCTGTACAGTGAGAAGATACATCCTGTGTATACTGACGAGTGTAGGCGGCTCGACCGGGATACTGTCTCTCCATTACAGAGACAGCGAGCCTTCCGGCGGGGACAAGACCATTGATGGGAGCTTCCATGCGGGCCTTCTGAATACTGGCGAACCCGTAAAAAGTCGAAAAACGCCTGATAGAGGACGGCTTTGTAAGAAGCGCCGCGTACACGGGCGCACGCATCCTGAAGGCTGAGGCGTACTTCAGTGTACGCCTCAGGTGATAGCGGAGAGAACGCGACGAAGCGTCTGCGGACGACCCTTTACGAATTACGAAGCCGCCAGTTTTGAGATCCGTACGGCGCAGGCCTTGTACTCCGCCGTCATCGTAGCGGGATCATAGACGGGATTGGTCAGCCAGTTGGCGCATTCTTCGCGAAAGTGAAAGGCCATCCAGACGAGTCCGGGGGGGACCTGCCCGGTGATATTGGCTTTTACCACCACTTCGCCACGGCGTGAGGCCACGGATATTCTTTCGCCCTGAGCGATGCCCATCTTTTCCGCGTCAGCCAGTGAAATGTCAGCTGTTTCTTCACCCAAGAGATCATTTATGCCCGTGCTTCGTCCAGTCTGTGTTCGTGTGTGGTAGTGATACAGGCGACGGCCCGTACTTAACACAAAGGGGTAGTCCTCGTCGGGGACTTCAGCCGGAGGAATCCAATCGACAGGTTCCAGAGTTCCCAAGCCTTTGGTAAAGCGATCTTTGTGAAGAAATGCGGTTCCGGGATGTTCCACATTAGGCGCGGGCCACTGGATTCCATCATTTTCCAGCCTGTCGTACTTGATGCCCGCCATGGAGGGAGCAAGTACTGATACTTCGTTGTCCCATATTTCGCGCGCGCTGTCTGACTCCCAGTCGTGCCCCATCCGTTTGGCTATTTCCTTGAAGATCCACCAGTTGGGCATGGACATGCCGGGGGGAGTGCTCGCTGTCCGCACCCGGTTGACCCGCCGCTCGGAATTGGTGAAGGTTCCATCATTCTCGCTCCAGGCGGCGGCCGGAAGAATAACATGCGCGAACCGTGTGGTCTCCGTTGGGAAAATGTCCTGACAGACAAGAAATTCAGCAGATTCAAGACAATGCTCGACATGCCGGATGTCCGGCTCGGTATTGGCCAGGTTTTCGCCAAAAACATAGAAGGCCTTGATGTCTCCCGTGGGGAGACTCTCAAGCATAGTGGGCATCATTATTCCAGGTTTGTCAGGCAATGACGGAACATTCCACGCGTCAGCGAACTTCCGGCGTGCTTCCTCGCTTGTGACAGGCTGGTAACCTGGAAACACGTTCGGTAAGGCACCCATGTCACAGGCCCCCTGAACGTTGTTCTGGCCACGCAGAGGATTCACACCGCCGCACCGGAACCCCACGTTGCCGAGCAGCATTTGCAGGTTGGCCATAGTTTTTACGTTGTCGACGCCGCATATATGTTCCGTGATGCCCAAGGTATACATGAGCGCTGCCGGCTTGACGGACGCGATCCTGCGAGCCATGGAGCGGATCAGATCAGCGGAAACACCGCTTATCTCGGCTGCCCGCTCAGGAGGATATTCCATCACTTTTTCCTTGAGCTTTTCAAAACCCTCCGTTCGGGACTCCACATACTCCCTGTCATACAGTTCCTCGGTTATCAGGACGTGCATGATTCCGTTAAAGAAGGCGATATCCGAACCAACGGCAATCTGTGCGTGCAGTTCAGCGAAGTCGACCAGATCAGTGCGGCGGGGATCGACGACGACAAGAGACCCCCCTGACAGAACGGCTTGTTTGACCAGGGAAGCCGCAACGGGGTGAGCTTCCGTCATGTTGGAACCTACCACCATGATCATTTTTGCCTTGCTGAAGTCCGCAAAAGAGTTGGTCATCGCGCCCGAACCGAATGAAGCCGCCAGACCGGCGACAGTTGGGGCGTGTCAGGTACGGGCGCAATGATCGATATTGTTGGTGCCGATCACCGCGCGAAACAGTTTCTGCATTTGGTAGGAATCTTCGTTTATACTGCGGGCGCAACTGACGCCGGCGATGGCGTCGGGCCCATCCCGATCAATGATTTCCTTGAATTTCGACGCAACCAGACCAAGTGCCTCGTCCCAGGAAGCCTCTCGAAAAGAGCCGTCTTCCTCTCTGATGAGCGGTGAAGTGAGACGTTCCCCGGAATAAATGAAGTCATAAGCGAATCTGCCCTTTACGCAGAGTCGGCCCTTGTTTGGTTCTGCATCTTCAACGGCGGAAACCTTAATAATTTTTCCGTCCTTCACGTGGAGCCATTGCTGGCAGCCGACGCCACAGTAAGGGCAGGTAGTGCGAATTTTTTTCGTTTCCCAGGGGCGACCTGCTCCTCTTGCCTTTTTTTCCTTCAACGCGCCGACGGGACAGACTTCCACGCACTGACCGCAGAAGACGCATTCGCTTTCGTGGTAGGGCCGGTCACCTCCGGTTACAATTTTGCTGTCGCTTCCCCTGTAACCCATGGAAATGGCGCGGTTGACTACCATTTCATTGCAGGCTTGAACACAACGGCCACAAAGAATGCACCGGCTGAAATCACGGATGATGAAAGGGTTTTCAGCTTCCGTGGGGTATGTGTCTTGCCTTTCATCAAAGCGCAGGCCTTCAATTTTATAGAAATAGGCCAGATCCTGGAGGCGGCAGTTACCATTGGCTTCGCAGGTGAGGCAATTATGGTTCCCACTTGACAGAAGGAGCTCGATGACAAGCTTCCTGGCTCTATGCACCCGGTCGGTGTCGGTTAAAACAGCCATCCCCGGTGTAACGGGAGTTGAACAGGAAGCCACGAGAGAACGGGCTCCTTCTACTTCGACGACGCAGACGCGGCATGCTCCGCTCGGCGCGCACCCCTCAAGATAACAGAGGGAAGGAATCTCGATGCCATTGTTGCGGGCGGCATCAAGAATTGTCTCCCCGGGCGTGAAGGGAGTCTCATTTCCATTCAGAGAAAAGGTATCTTTCATACAAGCAGCTCACTATCGTTCCTTGTCAGTTTTTTTCTGTATCCGGCATGGTAAGTTTTTGATGTTCGGCGTCCCATATTCCTTCCCGAGTTTTTCGATGGAAGTCAGCATGTTGAAATTCGATGTCTTCCAGTCGTACTGCGTTTCAGGCGGGGCTTCGGGAAACCACCATCCAAGATCGGCGCTGACCACGCGAGGGTGGATGATGTCGGTGACTCGGGCTTTCTGAATAATGGATCCGTATTTTGTTTCGATGATCACGTCATCGCCATGGCTGATTCCGTACTGTTCCGCCGTATGGGGGTGGATCTCCACGACCGGGTGAGGCCGTTTTTCACGCAGTTTTTCGACCCACCGGTAGGAAGAGAGGAGATAATAGCGGCTTTTGGCGCTGATGACAATGAGAGGATAGTCCGGGTCGTCCTCTTCGGGGAGTCCCGAAAACTCCGGAAGGGGCTTGAGCCTGAATTTTTCAGCTGTACTCAAGAGCAGCTCCACCTTGCCTGTGGGAGTGGAAAAGCCCTTTGCCTCGTAGGACCTGGTTCCGGCGGGGCCCTTCAGGAAACCCTTCTCGACGAATTCAGCATAGGTGAGTCCCGAGGGTCTGAGGACATCTTCCAGAAACTCCTCATGATCGTCATGCCACAGCTCCGGCGGAGACAACCGCTTGCCCAGCTCGTTCATGATTTTTATGTCGGGCCAGCACTCCGGCGGAGGTTCAACCACCTTGGGCCGCGCAAGAATCATTCCGTGACCGATTCCGTAATGGCCGATGTCGTTCATTTCATATTGATGGGCCACGGGAAACACAATGTCCGCCATGGCGGCCGTGGGTGTCATGAAAATTTCCGCTACGGCGGAAAATTCGAGCTTCTTGAATGCTTCATGGGTTGTCCTGCTGTCGGCCCAGGCCACCATAGGATTGGTGCACATGCCGTAATATCCGCGCATGGGGTAGGGCACGTCTTCAAGGACGGCTTTCCGGAAAAAGGCGGGGGCCACGGTCATGAGTCTCGGAATGATCCCGTGATAGGTGCCGACCATATCTTTGCGCTTGTCCGGAATGAGGTCGGCCCGGACAAAGGGCCCCAGGCGCATAATGTTGGGGTCCCGGGCATTGACGTTGCCGCCCGGAACCTCCAGGTTGCCGGTTATCGCCATCAGACAGCATAAGGCACGGGCCACGTCGAAGACATTGATGTCGTGTTCTATCGCGTTTCCCCACTGCAACGCAGCGGGCTTCGCTTCGGCATACATCCGGGCGGACCGGCGGATGAGATCCGGCGGGACCCACGTGATGTCGGCCACCTTTTCCGGCGTATACTGCGCGGCCTGCCGGGCTAACTCTTCAAACCCGTGGGTGTATGTTTCCACAAATGACTTATCGTAAAGCATCTCTTCGCAGATCACGTTGATGATTCCCAAAGCCAGCGCCTGGGCGGTGCCGGGACGAAGCTGGAGCCAGAGATCGGCCTTTTCGGCCAACTCGGTTTTTCGGGGATCGACGACGATGAGACGGGAGCCGTCCTTGAGTTGACCCGTCACCTGGCTGTAGATCTGTCCCTCTTCGCTGGTGGACGCCAGGTTGCTGCCCCAGAAGAACATCAGCTTCGTCGGGTTGAGGAAATCCGCCACGGGATAAAAGCCGCAGGTGTGGACGCCTGTGATTTCCCTCGGCGCGTGGCAGACATCCTGAGAAGCGATGACATTCGGTGAGCCGAAGATGTTGGCCAGGCGGATGAGGACGAAGTGTTCGAGGCCTTTCGGCATACCGACGCCGAAACCGACTGCGCGGGCCCCATGCTTTTCTCTGATGCGATCAAGGTTTTCCACCGTCTCGTCCAGTGCCTGATCCCAGGAAACAGCCTGCCACTTTCCCTCTCCACGGGCCCCAACCCGCTTCAGGGGCTGCTTCAGGCGATTGGGATGCGTGAGTCGTTCCGCCGAAACCCGGCCCTTGTAGCAGGTATATCCCCTGTTCAGATATCCATCGGGATCTCCCTTGATGCTGACGATGCTGTTGTTCCGGACGCCGACCAGAAGGCCGCAACCACCGTGGTCCATCCGGGCACAGTGAGTTTTTTTCCAACGAAGGTCATCCTTCATGAGCGAACCACCTTTCGATTCTATAGGCCGGCAGCGATGTGTGGGTATCCGGCAACCATATGTGACATCATGGTTCAATGCGGCGACTAATCAATGGTGTTCCAGGGGCAGCAGCTCATCGGTTCGTATCCCTTGCGCCGCATGAGAATGTCCAGATGTGCCAGGCTGATGGCTGAAACCTCCATGTCGCGATCGAGGATGTTGCCCACACGATGCAACGTAACCAGATATTTGTTGCACCGTTCACATATAAATGCCGATTCCTGCGGAGCACCCTCGATAAAAAAATAATGCATGCCCTGCGGTGTCCGGTGCTCACAATAGGGACAGGCCACCCGGGTGAAAGACCAGTCATGGCCGCAGGAACTGCAATGCAGAAAACGACGGCCTCCTTCTTCCTCTATAAGGGCGATTGAGGGAAAAGCTCCGCAGATGGGACAATAGCCCTTTTCCCAGGGCAATCGGTCCATGTCCGCCTCAATTTCCCCCGCGCGCTTTTCCAGAATGATCCGGGACACAAGGTTCATCAGGAACAAGGACAGTTCCTGATCCAGAGCATGTTCCTGCTCCCAGGCAGCCGCCGCGCTGTTTGTTGTATCGTTCGTGTTGGTGCGGAAATAGTCGGCGGGGTCGATAACGCCCCCCTCGACCAGATATGTAAACGTCTCGATTCCCTCTGTCAGCGAGGGGAAGCCCTGTGAGACGGCAGGTGCGATACACAGGGTCGCCTCTTTGACCGGATCGTCGGTGGACAGCAGATTGATCTGCCTGGTCACGGGGACTCCCGATTTCATACGATCTTTGTCGATTGTAGAATAATCGAGCTTTGGCAGGGGCAAAGACTCGACCAGGAATCGCTGTTGCCGTATGACCGGCCGGAAGGCTTCCAGAAGGCTGGAGCTGTGCGGGTTCTGTTCAATGGCATGATCAACGACGGCATCGATTGCCGCCGCTTCAGCTGTATGTTTCCCCATGTCCGGGAACGTTCCTTTTCTTTCGGCACCGAAGGCGGATGGAGCCCGCGCTCAAGTCGCGCGAGCCGTCCCTCCGTTTCCGGCCGATATATGATCATTTGTGATGCGGTTTGTCAACCGTGGTGTCCGTGTTCGGCGGTTTGTTTCTCTTCGCCGTAGATTTCCAGTGTTCCCTTGTGCTCCATTTCCTTCAGCCAACCCGGGCACTGCTTCTCTGCCCAGGAGCGGGTCACGTAGCCTGTGAAAATTGCCTGGGCCGAGCCCGGAACGCCGATGGTGCCCAGGTAGATGTGGACCAGCACGAAGGGAAAGATCGCCAGCATACCCAGCGCGTGCAGGGGATACATCCACTGCACCAGGGCGCGGGGCAGAGCCAGCGGAAACCACATGATGAGGCCGGTGATGACCATCAGAATCCCGAAAAGCGCCACGGCAAGGAAAAAAGCCTTCTGCCCGGGATTGTACTTGCCCGTCTCGGGAACCGTGTCAACGTGCCACAGGTAACCGCCGGCTACCATCATCCACTCGAGATCCTCGGGAAGCTTGAAAATCCCCGCCTCACGCCACCAGATCAAAATGGCGAAAAAAAGCGCCGGGGCAAACAGCAGACCCGTGAAATTGTGAATCAGCTTCAGATTCTTCAACCCTCCCACGGGGATGCCGATGAAATTGAAAGAATGAAACATCATCCCCAAACCGCTGATGATGAGGACAATGCAGGTGGCGGCAAGCCACCAGTGCACAATACGCTCAAAGGAGTCCGATACTTTAATCATTCCTTTTTTGGGAATCATGGCTATTCTCCTCCTTCCCGACCGGCCTTGTCGTCGCCGCCGGTGTCCTTGGGCCCCTTGGTTATGTAGTGGAGGAAGGTGCCTGCCAGAACACCGCCCGCTGCCAGCAGCGTGAGAGGCTTGAACAGGTCTTTCCAGGCAATGGCGGAAAGGGGAATCCGCGGACGTACCGGAAGATTGTCATACACGGACGGCTTGTACCGCAGCACATAGATGACATGAGTTCCATCAAGGAGCGTGTCTCCGTACACGTTCGCGTCGCCGCCCAGTTCCTTGACCCGGGCGTAAGCCTTTTTGATCATTTCATCTTTCCAGCCGATGGTAAGCGCGCCCGTGGGACAGGACTTGACACAGGCGGGCGCCTGCCCTGCCCGTATACGGCTGTAACAGAGATCGCATTTCGTGATTTTGTCCGTATTCGGGTCGTAGCGGGGCACGTCGAAGGGACAACCGTAGATGCATTCCTTGCAGCCGATGCACTTGTTGCCGTCAAACGCAACGGCCCCGTACTTTGTCTTGTAAAGGGCTCCGCTGGGACAGACCTTCACGCAGCCCGCGTCGGTGCAGTGCATGCATCCGTCCTTGCGGAATATCCACTCGAAATCACCGTTTGGGGCTTCATATTCCTGAAACCGGATAAGAGTCCAGGTATTCCATGCCAGATCGGGAGGATTCTGGTAGCTTCCCCACTGCCTGGTTCTCAATCCGGGCATCTCATTCCACTGCTTGCAGGCCACCTGGCAGCCCCGGCAGGCTGTGCACAGGGTGGTGTCGATCAGCTTGACCAGTTCACGTTTTGTTGTCATGGCCGCATCCCTCCTATGCCTTCTCTACGTTGACCATGAACGCCTTGTATTCAGGACAGAAGGTGTTCGCGTCGCCAACAGTTGGTGTCAGGAAATTGGTGCTGTCTCCGCCGTCTTTAGGGAAGAGCCATCCATAATTGAAGGGAAGGCCGACCTGGTGAATTGTTCTTCCCTCCACCAGGAAAGGCTTGAAGCGCTTCGTTACCATGGCAACGCAGGGTGCTTCGCCACGAATTGATGTCACTTTGACACGCTGGCCGTTCTTGATGCCTTTTTCCCTGGCCAGTTGTTCACCGATCTCCACGTAAAGTTCCGGCATCGCTTCCAGGAGCCATGCCTGCCAGCGGGTCAGGGCGCCTGTACACCAGTGTTCGGTACAGGAATAGGTGGTGCAGACGTAGGGATATTTTTCACTGGCGTTGGCTACTGTATCCATGTCGCTGGTGAAGATTTCAGTGACCGGATTGCTGAGTTGTGACGACATGGGGTTTTTCGCCAGGGGCCCTTCCAGAGGCTCATAGTGTTCAGGAAAGGGGCCTTCGGCCATGCCCGGTCCAAACAACTGCCCCAAGCCGTCCCGAGTCATAATGAAGGGGTATTTCCCCCGCTCTTTATCTGCCATGGGCGGCCAGGGGCCATCCGGCACGTCGCCGACCCACCTGTCGCCTGTCCACTCCAGAAGCTTACGCTTGGGATTGTAAGGTTTGCCATGTATATCGCAGGACGCGCGGTTGTAAATAATCCTGCGGTTTACCGGCCAGGCAAAGGACCAGTCAGGGAACAAACCCAGCCCCGTTGGATCTTCCTTGCCCCTGGATTGCATTTTATTGCCGCCGTCTGCGGTAAAGCTGCCGGACATGACCCAGTTGCCGCAGGCCGTCGAACCGTCGTCCGCGAGCAAGCCGAACCCGGGAACCAGGGTCCCTTTCGCGTAGGAAGTTCCGCCGGCAACCGTATTGCCCGTGAAACGGCCGTTGATGTGATGGGACACCTTCAAGACATCCATGTGCCCGTTGCCGTCCAGATAATCCCATTCGAGATTCACGATGGGTTCAGCGTTGGGACCGCCTTCCTTCTCGTAGAGCTTCTTGATCGCTGCCATGATCTTGATTTCAATCTCGCCGACGGGAAGAGCGTCTCCGGGAGCCTCGGCAGCCTTGTATTTCCACTGCACCCAGCGGCCGGAGTTGCTCTGTGAGCCGTCCTTTTCCATCGAGGCAGAAGCGGGAAGAAGGAAACATTCCGTTTTGATCTTTGTGGGATCGACGCCCGGACCGCGCCAGAATTCATAGGTCTCATTATTGAAAATGTTTTCGCCGACCAGCCAATCCAGATTTTCCATAGCTTTTCGGACTTTACCGGTATTGGGCGTGCTCATGGCCGTGTCGGCACCGACGCAGAAGTATCCCTTGATTTTCCCCTCATACATCTTGTCGAACATGTGCAACGTCGAATAATGCTTGCCATCGTCTATCTTGGGGAGCCAGTTGTAGCCGAAATCATTTTCTTTTGTCGCACTGTCCCCCCAGAGAGCCTTGAGGAAGCTGACAAAGAACTTTGGATAATTCGTGTAGTAATTGGCCGACTGCGGGTCTTTCGACGTAGGCGTGCATTTTTCCAGATACGTGTCCAGTGTCCTCAGTGACGCAGTAGGGATCTTCAGATAACCGGGCAGGTTACCGTAAAGGATGCAATGATCCGTCGATCCCTGAACATTGGGCTCGCCGCGCAGGGCGTTGATGCCTCCTCCGGCAATCCCCATGTTGCCCAGCAGAAGCTGAATGATGGACATGGTGCGGATGTTCTGGCTTCCCACGGTATGATGCGTCCATCCCAGCGCGTAGCACTCAGTGCCCGCCTTGTCCGGTACGCCGGTAGCGCTGTATTCCTCATAAACCCTGAGAAGGTTTTCCTTCGAAACCCCTGTAATGCTGGAGACCTTATCGAGCGTGTACCGGGAATAATGCTTTTTCAGAAGCTGGAATACCGAACGGGGATGCTCAAGCGACATGTCACGCCGGGGAATCCCGTCAGCATCGAGTTCAAATGTCCACGTATCCTTGTTGTATGAGCGCTTGCCGGCGTCGTAGCCGGAGAAGAGGCCGTCATCGAAGGAGAAACCGCTGTTTACGATGAATGAGGCGTTTGTGTAATGTTCAACATATTCTTTGAAATACGTGTCGTTTTCAAAAATATAATTGATCATGCCGCCCAGAAAGGCGATATCCGTACCGGAACGAAGCGGCACGTGATAGTCGCAGCGGGCGGACGTACGGGTGTAGCGAGGATCCACGTGAATGATCCGTGCGCCTTTTTCCTTCGCTCTCAGGATCCATTTAAAGGCGATGGGATGATGCTCGGCGGCGTTGCTGCCCATAATCAGAATGACATCGGCATTCTGTAAATCGCAATAGTGGTTCGTCATGGAACCGCGTCCGAACGACTCTGCCAGAGCCGCTACAGAGGGACTGTGTCAGACCCTGGCCTGATGGTCTATATATACAAGACCCAGCGCTCTTGAGCGGACGCTCATGATCCAGCACTCTTCGTTATCCACGTTGGAACTGCCGTAGTGGCCGATCGACTCACAGCGGTTGACCAGATCGCCCCTGTCATTTCTCGTTATAAATTCTTTGTCGCGTGTGTCCTTGACCAGGCGGGCTATCCGGGAAATGGCGAAGTCCCAGTCCTTTTCTTCCCATTCCGTTCCATAGGGTTTGCGATAGAGGACCTTGGTGAGGCGGTGCTTGTTGGCCTCGGTAAGGTCGAAAAAGCCCGCTCCCTTGGCACAGAGGGATCCTTCGTTGATAGGATGATCAGCGTCGCCTTCAATGTTGATGATTTTCCCCGTAATCGTGTCGACGCTGCAGATCAGGCCGCACCCGACGGAGCAGTAACAGCAGATGGTGCTGACTTGCCGGGCCTTTCTGATCCGGTTCATTTTGTCCAACTCATCGGCGTAAGCCTCAACGGGCCGTATGTCGATGCCGAGTGTCGAAAAGGCCACGCCGGAACCGACCGCGCCGGTGAGCGCCAAAAATCCTCGTCTGGTAATGTCCATCCGACTCCTCCTCCAGTATATGTCTTGTATGGGATAGATAAAGAGGATATCTGGAAAAGTCAATCTGTTTATAAAAACATAGTCCATGACGCCGATAGCGCGATGACTATTCGTAAGGATTGACGGTTTCCTGGGCGGGTACATACAAAAACGTTGACAAGTGCCGTTACTCGTTCCTATAACCACAATCAACGGGAGTGAAAGAATTCGGGCGATAATGAAAATCAGGTACAAGATCTGGATAGAAAGAGACGACAAGGTTCTCTTCGGCCGGGGGCGGGACGATATATTGAAGGCCCTTGACGAAGAGAAAAGCCTCAACGCGGCGGCAAAGAAGCTGGGCATGTCCTATCGGGCCGCCTGGGGCCGCCTGAAGGCTTCCCAGGAACGCATGGGCATCGAGCTGGTCCGGTCGGGCGAGGGGAGAAAATCCCTGGAACTGATGGAGCAAACCCGGGCTATCATCGACCGGTTTGAAAAACTCGAAAAAGACGTCGAAACCCTGCTGGCAGATGCCGAGGCCGATTTTCATATGCTTTTCGAGGAAAAGACGTGATGAACCGGGCCTGTATTCCTGACCGACCACGACGGTGTCGTACCATGGTACCGGAGGCATGATTTGACTCCCTCCTTCGTCACCGCGGCGTACCCCATATCATCAGGAAACATACCGTTCAATACAATGAGGACATTCATCCGATACACCCGGAAAGCAAGGAAAAGAAATCCTTGAACTTGGTAGGGAATACGGATATAGGGGACCGGATAAGGAAAGAAACAACCGAGGTGGCGGCATAATGGCACAGAAGCTCAACAATTCGCTGCAGACTATCGAGCGCTATAAAATCGCGAACCCTCACTACGAGGAACTGCTTGATATTCTGGGAGATATTCTTATTTTGAGGGAAGAGTTCCGCAGGAAAATCACAGAAGACATTTACACGATCGAGAAAAGCCTGGTCGGGAAGAAACTGGAATGCGGCATGCCCCTTGTCGATTTCGCCGCCGGCGATATCGATGCCAAGGATGCTCAGAGGTATTTTCTCGCTCTTCTTGACCTCGCGGAAAAACGGGAACTGGGAGGAGAGGCCCGGCGGATACGTCTTGACATGGAGGGAGGCACCTTCGATTTCCTCACAATGATTCGCGAGTCCTTTGACTCCGGCACCGTTGAAGAAACCATGGAAGAAGATGATGACGAGTTTTTTGATCTTCTCGGATTTCTTGTGGAAGAAAGCCTTCGACCGTCCCTGGAGATCCTGGCGGAAAAGTACGGTTCACTTATTGAAGCCTCGCGGTGGGCCGAGGGGTTCTGTCCCATCTGCGGACGGGAGCCGAAAATCTGTGAGCTGAGGCATGAAGAGGGCGAAAAGTATCTCTTCTGCGGGCAGTGCGGCATTCAATGGCGCTTCCCCCGTCTCAAATGTCCCTTCTGTGCCAACGAGGACCAACAGTCGCTGGCCTACTTCACTGTTGAGGACGAGGAAAAGTACCGGGTCGATGTCTGCAATGAATGCAACCGCTACATCAAAACCATTGATTTCAGAAATACCAATGAAGACGCTAACCTGGACATCGAGGACATAGCGACGCTCCATCTGGATATACTGGCGAACGATGAGGGCTACGACTGACGGTATCGGCAGATGCAGCCGGTAAGTGGAACGCGTCATTCTCCGGGATCGCCGTGGAAGAGTTACGGCCCGTCATTCTTCAGGAGGCAGGTGTTCCTCGGGAAGTCGGAGGACGAATCCGCCGCGATGGTAACACCGGGTTGTCCGGGTGTGCTTGCTGTGAATGCGGTTCAGGGAACTATGGGATATGAAGGATCAGGACATAGCCCGTGTCATCGCCCTCATAAAGGGCGCCGTGAAGACCGAGCGTCTTCCCATGATCGCAGCCGGCCGGAGAACGTCCCCCGACCCGTACCGCATCCTGATTTCGACACTCCTCAGTCTTCGCACCAAAGATGAAGTGACCCGCCGTGCCGATGAGCGGCTTTTCGAGCTGGCCTCGACACCGGAAGAAATGGTGCGCCTCTCCGAGGACGTCATCAGGGCCGCTATTTATCCCGTTGGGTTCTATCGGAGGAAAGCACAGACAATCATTTCCGTTTCCCGGGAACTGATCGATCGTTTTTCCTCCAGAGTTCCATCGGACATCGACGAGCTGTTGAGTCTCAAGGGGGTGGGAAGAAAGACGGCAAATCTCGTCGTTTCCATGGGATACGGTCGTCCCGCTCTCTGCGTGGACACCCATGTGCATCGCGTATCGAACCGTCTTGGATACGTTGCCGCGGCCAACCCCGATGCAACCGAGGCCGCCCTGCGAAAGAAGCTCCCCCGGAGATACTGGATTGATTTCAACGGCCTGATAATCGCCTTCGGAAAGTCGATCTGCCGGCCCGTGTCGCCGCTGTGCAGCTCCTGCCCGGTCCGGGACTATTGCGACAGGGTCGGAGTCAGGATCAGCCGCTGATGAGCAAAACGGTGCTGCGGAGCTTTCTACAAAGCCGTCCTCTATCAGACGTTTTTCGGACTTTTTATGGGTTCGTCAATCCTTCGGATGAAAACCCGCCGCGTGAACCGCTCGACCGCGCTGTACGAGGAAACAATTCAGCCTGACACGGTGCTAGACGATTGTTCTGTCGCCGGTTCCGCCGATGCTGTTGAGATACCGGGCCAGGGCAAAGAGATAGTCCGACAGCCGGTTCATGTAGGCGAGAGAGGCCGCGATCTCCCGGTGCCGCCTCTCGTTTGGGGAATCCCGGGAGATGCGTACCAGGCGGCGTTCCGCTCGGCGGCAGACTGTTCGGGCCACGTGGGCCGCTGATGCGCCGGGAGTGCCTCCGGGAACAATGAATCCTTTCAGCCGGGGAAGCGAGGCATCCATACGGTCTATAGCAGCCTCCAGCAGCGCGATGGCCCTTTCCCGGGACAACTCCCGGATACTGTCTTCGTCCCGGGGAACAGAGGATGCCGCTTCCGTGGAAATGTCCATTACCTCAGCCTGTATGCGTGCAAGATCATTTCCCGCCCCGTCTTCCGGGTTATCGATCAGGGAGTGAAGAAGGCCGAGGTATGCATTGAGTTCGTCAAGGGTTCCACAGGCCTCGAGCCGGGGATCATCTTTGGGAATTCCTTTGTCACCGGGAAGATCAGTCACACCCGTGTCCCCCCGCTTCGTGTATAGTTTCATGGTGCCCCATCCCTTTTTTATAGAGAGTTTTTTCCGCCCGGGATGGATACCCGGGACCCTTCCCGTAAAACAAGGCCGTCCTTTTCGAGCTGTGAAAGGGCATCGCGGATCCGCGATGCCTCGAATCCGAGCCGTTCCGGCAGGTCGTCCTCGGCTGCGACGCCGCCATTCAGCAGCAGGCGCAGAACGGCGCCACGCACCTGGCGCAGGGAGCCCTGGAAGGGGGCCTGAACCGTGTGGTGGGCACTTGCCCGGGCCGGATTGGGAAAGGCTTTTTTCAGGCAGGTTCCATAATCCATGAGCCCGTTGTACCAGCGGCGCGGGTTGTCCCGATCCAGCATTGCTTCTGCGACGGGCTCCAGCTCAGTGTCGGAAACCTTTTCACGGCCTTTAAAAAAATAGTGTAAAAACACTGCCCGGATATTGGTTTCTATAAGAATAACGGGTCTGTTGAAGGCGAAAACCTGGATGGAGCGTGCCGTGGCCCTTCCGATGCCCGGCAGTGCGTCAAGAGACTCTTCATCCTCCGGTACCGCTCCGTCGTGACGCTCGACAATGATCTCCGCCGCCCGCTTCAGGGACAGTGCCCGCCGGTTATAGCCCAAACCCTGCCAGGCGCCGAGTACATCCTCGAGAGGCGCCAGGGCCAGGCTCGCGACATGGGGAAAGCGGACCATGAAACGGTCGTACTTCGGGATCACCCTGGATACCTGGGTCTGCTGGAGCATTACCTCGGAGACGAGGATGCGGTAAGGATCCGTGGTCTTTCTCCAGGGAAGATCGCGGCCGTGCAGGTTGTAATAGCCGTTGATCATTCGTCTGAAGGCCTTCACTTTCCGGGTGTCAACGGGGGGTACAATGCTCATGGAGTCGGTGCGCCCGAAGGACTTTTCTGTTTTGTGCCGCCATACGTTTCTCCCTGCGGTCTGAATGACGGAGGGAACGGTCGAAATGACACACCAGAGAGTCTGCGAAGATCTTGTAACCGTATACCAGTCTTTCAGAGGTTTCAATCCGTCAGTTTTTGAGTGTCCACCGGGTTCCATCGGCGGTGTCGTGGAGTAGAATACCCCGACCGGCCAGTTCATCGCGGATTCTGTCGGCTTCGGACCAGTCTCCCCGCGCCCGTGCCCGGCTTCTTGCGGCCATGAGGTCATCGATATCAGCCCCCGGGCGATGTGTTTCGAAGTTCATGATGCCGAGAACGGCGTCGATAACCTTCATGACGTCGAGAACGGCGTTCCCTTCGCCCTCGTCAAGGGTACCCTCCGAGAGAGGTTTGTTGACGGACTTGATAAAGGTAAAGAGGGTGGCCAGGGCTCCCGATATGTTCAGGTCGTCGTCCATCAAAGACATGAAGGCCTGTCTCGCGTCGTAGACCTGCTGGTATATGTCTCCCGATCCTTTCCCGGGGGCGCGTTCCTGCAGCCGCTGTATGAAATTGTTGATCCTCCTCACCGACCCTGCCGCCGTGTCGAGGGACTCGAAGGAAAAGTTCAGGGGCTTCCGGTAGTGGGAACTGAGGAGAAAGTAACGGATCTCCTTTCCCCCGTATCCCCGGGCCAGGAGGTCTTCCACGGTAAAGGTGTTCGACAGGGAGCGGGACATCTTTTTGCCGTCCCTCATGACCAGTTCGGCGTTCAGCCAGAAGCGCGCCGGGCTTGAACCATTGGCTGCCATACCGATGGCCATGACATTTTCGCAATGGGGAAAGATTATGTCCGTTCCCGAGAGATGAATATCGAAGGTTTCCCCCAGGTGTTTCCGGGAAATGGCGGCGCATTCAAGGTGCCATCCCGGCCGTACGCTCCCCCATCGCGTCTTGAAGAATATTCCACGCTTCAGCTCATCCAGGGTGGATCGCTTGAAGAGTGTAAAGTCCACGGGGCTGTCTTTTTCGTAATCATCATCGTCGATTGTCTTGCGGTGGCGGACCCGGCCGAGATCTATCCCCGAAAGCCGGCCGTAGTTTTCCAGCCTCGATATATCGAAATAGACAGATCGCAGCTTCTCATAGGCATAGCCCTTTTCCACCAGTTTCTGGGTAAGATCGATCATGGCATCGACGTTCCGGCTTGCCCGGGGATAGAGAATGTCGTCACTCATGTTGAGGGTGTTCATATCCCTCAAAAACGACCGAACATGCTGATCCGTATAGCTTTCCAGGTTCATTCCCGCCTCGCCTGCTTTCGCGACGGAATTGTCGGCCATGTCGATGATGTTGATTTCGTGGTGCACTGTTAACCCTTTCAAGGCCAGGTACCGTGCGAGCATGTCGCCGATGACGAATCGGCGGTGGGTTCCGATGTGCGGGACGTCATGGACGGAGGGTCCGCAGGAGTGCATGAGAACGCGATCGGGGCTGATGGGTTTGAAGAATTCCTTCGCCCGGCCGGCGGTGTTGAACAGGGCAAGAGTCGTCTCTTCCTTGTCGGCGAAGAGTTCAGTGCTGAGATACCGCTCCGCGTTATCGGGCAGGATGACTACCATGACGCCTTCCCTCAGGGTCCGTGCTTTTTCCAGAGCAACATGCATGGCGGCTCCGGAACTCATGCCCGCCATGATTCCCTCCACCACGGCGAGCTTCCTCGCCATGGCAAAAGCGTCTTCATCGGTGACGTTGACTGTTTCATCCAGGGCGGAACGGTCGAAAATGCCGGGCCGATACGACTCTTTCATGTTTTTCAGGCCCTGGATCCTGTGATTCAGAAAGGGTTCGACACCGATGATCCGGATAGCGGGGTTGTATTCCTTGAGCCGCCTGGAGATGCCCATCATGGTGCCTGATGTTCCCAAGGTCCCCACTACGACCGTCACCATCCCGCCGGTCTGGCGCCATATTTCTTCGGCGGTACCGTGGTAATGTGCCAATACATTGTTTTCGTTGTTGAACTGGTCCGGGGCGAAGTAGCTGTCAGGCTTCTGCCGGACCATCTCGTAAACCATCTCGATGGCCCCGTCTGTTCCAAGGTGTGCCGGCGTCAGGAGCAACTCGGCACCCAGGGCTTTCAGGATTTTTTTCCGTTCTTCGCTTGCCGCTTCCGACATGGCAAGGATGATCCGGTATCCCTTCGCCGCTGCCACGAGGGCGAGACCGATTCCCGTATTTCCGCTTGTGGCCTCTATGATGATTTTTCCGGGTGCCAGGTCTCCTGTTCGTTCCGCCGCTTCGATCATGGAAAGGGCGATCCGGTCCTTGACGGACCCCCCGGGGTTCATTCCTTCCAGCTTGCCGTAGATGGTTACGTTATCCGCGGTATTGAGGGTGGTGATACGGACGATGGGAGTGTTGCCGATAAGATCAAGAATCGATTCATGGCGATCAGGCTGTGATTGATGGTCCGTTGTCATGTGTTGTCATACTCACTGGCGTCCGGCCGACGCCCTCGAACGAAGTGTGAGACCTTTATCGAAAAGGTTTTCATCCCGATGGTGCTTACATCGGTGCGTGCCGTCAGCTGTCGAGCTTGGGAGGAAGCGGAATTTTCATAAATTCGACGCCCTCCTCCCGCAGCACCTCTTCCTCACGTTCCGTGGTGCTGCCCCGTATATTTCGCTTCGGCTCTTCGCCACGATGTATCCTGATGGCTGTCTCAGCAAAGTCTTTGCCCACGTTGTCGAAATTCCGGTCAATAAAATCATGGATCATCCTGAGCGTCCCCAGTGGTGACGGCGGACGCTCTTCGCCCTGGGCCGGCTGTCCCTGCTTTGCACGGATCATGACCGTCGAAGGGACCATTTCTATGGCAAGACTTCCGCACACGGGACATTCAATCTGGTGCAGTTCCCTCTGCCGTTCAAAGGAAGCCCTGTCCTGGAACCATCCCTCGAAGGTGTGGTTCCCGTCACAGGCGAGATCGTATATAATCACCGCTCAAATCCTCGTTTCTTTTTATGATTGCCATACCATGAATTCCGCGGTTCGGCAATGACTTCCCGGTCTGTGTATGCCCGGTTTGTGCACGGTCGATCTGCCGGACGGCACGGGCGGCAAGTATGATTGTCCACTTTTTTATGGACTTTTCCCTCCGAAGTATATTAATGAGTACTGCCATGTCGGGATGTGGCCCAGTCTGGTAGGGCACTGCGTTCGGGACGCAGGAGTCGCGCGTTCGAATCGCGCCATCCCGACCATTTTTGACGGTATCGCGCAACGTCGAAAACCGTCCGATGGAGGGCGGTTTCGCAAGAAAACTCTCAAGGCACGGCGCGCGTGTCCTGAAGAAGGAGGCGTACCCCGGGGTACGCCGTGGTGCCGGAAGGAAGAGCGCAGCGAAGCATCCGGGCGTAATGCCGAAGGTTATGCCCCGGTGACTTTCCTGAGAGTCCGTCGCTTCCGGTCATTTCCCGGACGTTTCGCTAACCGACCGCTCCTGCCATGGAAAAGATCGGCAGGTAGAGGGCGATCAGCATGCCTCCGACGATGCCCCCCAAAAACACCATCATGAAGGGCTCGAGCAGCGCCGTCAGTGCTTCCACGGCGGCGTCGACTTCATCATCATAGAAATCAGCAATCTTGGAAAGCATTTCGTCCAGGGCGCCCGTATTTTCGCCGACGCCGATCATGGAGACAACCATGGAGGGGAAAATTCCCGAAGCGGCGAGGGGTTCCGCGATGGTCTTCCCCTCGCTGATGCTTTTGCGGGTGTCCATGAGGGCGTTCTCCACGACCTTGTTTCCCGCCGTTTTACTGACGATTTCCAGCCCGTCCAGAATAGGGACACCACTGCTGATCATGGTTGAAAGGGTCCTTGAGAATTTGGCCACGGCGACTTTTTTCAGGAGCATGCCGAAGACGGGTGACTTGAGGATAAACGTGTCCACGGCGAGGCGGCCTCTTTCAGTTTTGTAGTACCGCCTGAAGAGAAAGATAAGAACAGCGAGGGCGGCCACCATGTAGAGAATGTAGTGCTGGACGAATTTGCTGGCATCGACCAGGAACTGCGTCGGTGCCGGAAGTGCCGAACCCATGCCGGAAAACATGTCGTCAAAGACGGGAACCACCTTGTACAGAAGGAGAACCACCACGCCGATAGAAATGACAAGCACGCTCGCCGGATAGGTCATGGCGCCTTTCACCTTGGACTTCAGCTTCATGGCCTTTTCCATGTAATTTGAAAGCCGGTTCAGAATGACGTCCAGAATGCCCGCCGCTTCTCCGGCAGCCACGAGGTTGACGAACAGTTCGTCAAAGATGTCAGGGTATTTCGACAGGGATTCGGAAAGAGAAATGCCGCCTTCGATGTCGGCTTTGACGGTCTGAATTATTTTCTTGAATTTCTTGTTCGGTTCCTCCGCCGAGAGCAGGTCAAGGCACTGAATGATGGGCAACCCGGCGTTGATCATGGTGGCGAACTGCCGCGCGAAAATGACCACCTCCTTTTCCTTGATCTTCTGCTGGAGAAACGAGACATTTTCGAAAAGATCCTTCGGTTTTTTCTTTACTCTGGTCGGCTGTATACCCTGACGGCGCAACTGTATCCGTACCGCCGCCTCGTCGTCGGCCTCGATCTCACCCTTTCGCGGTTCCTTCTTTTTCGTCAGCCCTTCCCAGATATATTCGGGCATGGTTCTTCCTCCTTGCTTGTTTCGGACAACCCGGCACTCCGGAGCCGGCTTCGAGCCACTTCATAGAGGAGAATGCCCCCGGCCACGGAAACATTCAGCGAGTCGATGACACCGCCCATGGGTATCTTGACAAGAAAATCACAGGTTCGTCGCACCAGTGGGCGCAGCCCTGCGCCCTCGCTTCCCAGGACAAGCGCGACCCGTCCCTGGTAATCCGGACTGCGGCAGTCGTCCCCGCCTGAAGCGTCGGCTCCGTATACCCAGTATCCCGTCTCCTTGAGCTGTTCTATGGTCCGGACGATATTTGCCACCCGGCACAGCGCCGTATGCCGGGCACTTCCAGCGGAAACCTTCATAACAGCGGGCGTTACTGTCGCCGCCCTGTTCTTTGGAATGACCACAGCCCGGGCACCGAAGCAGTGGGCGCTTCGAATCAGCGAACCGAGGTTTTGGGGATCGGAGATGGAGTCGAGAATCAGCAGAACGCTGGTTTTGTTCTTCCCGTCGGCTTCGAGGATTCGTTCAAGAGGGGTGTAAGTGAAATCACCGCAGAAGGAAAGGACTCCCTGGTGACGTTTTCCGGGAACGAGACGGTCCATTGACTGACGGGACTCCCGTCGTACGGGAATGCCTTTCCGACGGGCACGCTGCAGGATTTCTTCCACGGCGTCCCCCTTTTTGTCATGGGACAGAAGAATCGTTTCCAGGCCTTCGCCCCCGGACCTCAGATGTTCAAGTACCGGGTGGAGGCCGTACAGCACCTGCATGGAAGTTCCTCCCTGTCGTCCATCAGGTGTGCCCTGGTTTTTTCGCAAGACCTTTGCTGATTTCTTCTACAATGGAGGCCGCCGCCTCCACCGGGTCCCGGGATGTCCGTATGGGACGGCCCACGACGATATAGTCGGCCCCCGCGGTGATGGCTTCCATGGGTGTCAACGTCCGTTTCTGGTCATCTCCGGGGACGTCGCCCGCCATGCGTATGCCCGGAGTAACGATAATGAAATCATCGCCGCAGAGCCTCCGCAGAGAAGTCACATCGCGGGCGGACGCGACGACACCGGGAACACCGCAGTCGCGGGCCATGAGGGCGAGTCGTTTAACGAGAGAGTCCGTGCCGGACGCGAAACCGAGAGTCTCGACATCCGCGTCGTTCAGGCTGGTGAGAATCGTAACGGCCAGTATGAGAGGCAGCGGGATTCCCTCATTTCTCGACAGTTTTTGTGCCGCGTCTACGGTCTGTCGCATCATGTCACTTCCGCCGAGGGCATGAATGTTGATCATGGCCAGGGGCATCTTCATGGCCGCCTCCACGGCGCGGGCCGTCGTGTTTGGAATGTCATGAAACTTCAGGTCGAGAAACACCTTTCCGCCACGGGAGGTTATTTCTTCGACAATGACCGGACCGAATCGCGTAAAGGCTTCCATTCCCACCTTGAAGAGGCCCACATGATCCTTGAGCAGACTCACCCATTCCAGGGCGCTGTCCAGGCCGTCCCCCACGTCGAGGGCAAAGATGAGCCGCTCCCCGGCCGGGTCATTCGATTTCATCTTCGCTGCCGACAAACTCCGTTTCGTGGGGAATCACTTTGAAGGCTTCATCGAGGTGATCCAGATATTCAGGGTTTTCATACATCACCTTCCCCTCGGCGATTTCCCGAAGGGCCGTCACCACTTCACGGTTTGTCTTCTTTTCGGACAGTGGCTTTGATCCCCCGTAGAGCTGCCGTACCCGCTGCACTGTCAACAGCGTCAAGGCGAACCTGTTTTTTGCCTGCTTCAAAGAGTCTTCAACGGTAACACGCGCCATATCTTTCAGTTTCCTCCCTGCGAGCGGATCACTTCCGCCAGTTTGTCAAGTTGCCGTATTCTCCTGTTTTTCTCCGCCACATAGATGGATTGGAGAATGTGGACGGAATTTTGGAGTTTATCATTAAATACAACATAATCATACCAGTAGTTGTCATTAATTTCATCGAAGGCCCGCGACAGGCGGAGAGCGATGGCTGATTCGTCTTCCGATCCCCGGCGCCGCAACCGTTCCCGCAGGACCTCGTGGGAAGGGGGAAGTATGAAAATGAATACCCCCTCTTCCCACGCTTCCTTGAGCGTTTTTGCCCCTCTCGTGTCGACGTCGATGAGCACGTCACCGCCATCGTTGAGTATGTCCTCGATGTCTTTCCGGGATGTCCCGTAGGAGTGGCCGAACATTTCTTCCTTTTCGATGAATTCTCCCTGTTTGTCCCGTTCGGCAAATTCTTCCGGGGAAACAAAGCGGTAATCCACGCCATCTATTTCCCGGGGTCTCGGAGGGCGCGTTGTATAGGAAACAGAGAAACGCAGCAGCGGGTACAATCGCAGAAGTTCCTTGCAGAGCGTTGTCTTCCCCGTACCCGAGGGTGCCGAAACAACCATCATGATGCCCTTTTCCCCGCCAGACATGTGTATCCCGTGCCTTGTTTTTTACGATCACATACCTATAACCATTTCCGGCAGGTCTGGCAACAGTGAAATTGTCCGTCCGAAACAGACGCCCGGTCATGAAGCATGAAAGGTTTCCTGATTATCGCTTGACAAGACACTTTTTTTCACTATACTCACGAAGTTTACAAACGGCGATGCTTCGAGATGATGCCGTGAATAACTGTTTTCCAACGGCTTGTTGGTGGTCAATTGAGGCTCTTGAGTCTCAAAAAAGAATGAGAGCTTTGAATTTTGTCATTTCGAGGAGCATCGCGACGAGAAATCTTTGTCTTGCAAGATTTCTCCCTGCGGTCGAAATGACACAATCGATAGTTTTTCAAAGGTCTTAAAGAATCAATACGAAAGGGGATTCTGTTTATGGCACAGGAGTTAAAATCAGGCATAAATCGTTTGTTAACCGATCCTGACGCCGATCATGCCCGGGAATTTTTCCGGGGCAAGTCGAGGGCCCTCAAGTCCAAGCTCTCCACCGTGGAAGATGTGGTGAAGACCATGATCAATGACGGCGACTACATTGCCATCGGAGGATTCGGGGCTAACCGCATACCGACGGCGATCGTCCACGAGATCATTCGACAGGGCAAGAAAAACCTGGGCTTTGCCGGACACACCTCCACCCATGACTTTCAGCTCATGGTGGCCGGCGAGTGCTTCGACAGGGTCGACATCGCTTACATCATCGGGCTCGAGGCCCGGGGCCTTTCACCGGCGGCACGACGGTACATAGAAGGCGGAAAGGCCTATCTCGTGGAATGGACCAACGCTGCTCTTTCCTGGCGGCTCAAGGCGGCGGCCATGGGAGTGTCCTTCCTTCCGGCACGGAACATTCTCGGTACCTCCACATTCCATTACAGCGCGGGCAAGGAAATCCTCTGTCCCTACACAGACCAGAAGTACGTTGCCTACCCGGCGCTCTACCCCGACTTTGCGGCTATTCATGTCCATGAATGTGACATTTACGGAAATGCCCGTGTACTCGGGGCCTCCGTTTCCGACCAGGATCTTGCAAAGGCGTCCAAAAAGGTGGTTCTCACCACCGAGCGCATCGTTCCCAGCGAAAAGATACGGCAGAGTCCGGAAAGTACGTTCATTCCCTTCTGGTGTGTCGACGCCGTCATCGAAGTTCCTTTCGGGAGCTATCCGGGCAACATGCCCTACGAATACTTCTCTGATGAGGATCATCTCCGGGAATGGCTGAAGGTCGAGAGGGACGAGGACGAGTACAAGAAGTTCCTGGACAAGCAGATTTACGGGACGAAGAACTTCTACGAGTACCTGGAGATCAACGGCGGTATTTCGAAGATGATGAAACTTCGGGCCATAGAGCTTATGTGGGATAGGAAATAAGGAGGCGCGACAATGGCAGAATACAATCAAATGGAACTGATGATATGTGTTGCGGCGCGAAACCTCGAGGACGGAGCCACTGTCGTCGTTGGCACCGGTGCTCCCTGCGCCGCGGCTATGCTTTCTCAGAAGACACACTCGCCGAACCTCTGTATCATGTTCGAGGCGGGAGGCGTGGCACCGTTGCTCCCTTCCATGCCCATTTCCGTGGGCGACTCGAGAACCTTTTACAAGGCCCTGATGGCGAGTACCATGCCGGACATCATGGAGACCTGCCAGCGCGGGATGGTGGACTACACCTTCCTGGGCGGAGCCCAGATCGACATGTACGGCAATATCAACTCCACCATGATCGGCGACGACCATCAGAAACCGAAAGTCCGCTTTCCGGGGTCGGGCGGCGCCAACGACCTGGCCTCCCTCTGCTGGCGGACCATGATGATGACGCCCCAGGACTCAAAACGGTTTACCGACAAGATGCATTACATTACCTCGCCGGGCTATCTGACGGGAGGGGAGTCCCGATACGAGGCAGGACTTCCGAAGGGTTCAGGACCCTACCGGATCATCACCAACATGGCCATCATGGGCTTTGACGAAAAGACCAAACGCATGAAGGTTCTTTCAATCAATCCCGGGTTCAGCCGCCAGGATGTGCAGGACAACTGCGGCTTTGAACTCCTCTGGTCTGAGGTACTCTCAGACACCGAACCCCCCCATGCGGATGAGCTGCGTATTCTCAGGGAAGAAGTCGATCCCTACCGCTACGTGATCGGCCGCTAGCGAATCAGTCCCCTCGCTCCGTTCCGCCCGAAGGCGGAACGGGGGAGGGGATAGTTGTATGTACCCCGCATGTATGCTTGATCGCATGGATGCCCTTCATAACCATCGGGCGGGCTTCGGTCATTCCTTCCCGGTGTGACGGCGACCGGTTCCCCGCGTCCTTCATCGTATCGTCAATTTGTTGCAGCTTTATTCGTGGCCGTTGACTTCCGTGATGATCTTCCCCTCCGGGCCGACATCATCATGGGGTACGTTCCATTGTTTTAAAGGGGTGCCGACACCACAAAGGCCAAGAGGACAGACTATGATACATCAAACGAGCCGAGTTATAGAGTTCCGTTTTCCCTTTTCGTCGTTGCCTTTCACGGATTCGGCCGGGAAGGAGTGGAAGCGCCTGGCAGGCGGACGTCATGGGCGCCGGCTGAAGCGACTGCTGCATAATGAGGGAGACGAAAACCACAGCCTGTCCGATCACCTCGTTCGTCCCCGGCTGAGCTTTACCACCACAGCCATAGAAACAGTCAGCGCCGGCTCGGTCACGATGGAGCAAGGCGTCGTCCTGGAAAGCGAAAAACTGGCGGGCACCCTTGCCGGGTGCCGGTGGGCCCTGTGCTTTGTTGCCACCATAGGCCCTGAAATAGACAGGAAAATTAAGGCGCTGTCTAGGGGTAACCGCTGTGCCGACGAATATCTTCTGGACAGGGTTGGTTCGCTGGCCATTGAAGAGTTCGTCAACGCCTTTCACCTGGAAATGGAGCAGAGGTTTACCGGAGAGAACAAGGGTGTCACCATGCGGTTCAGCCCCGGCTATTGTGACTGGCCCCTCGATGATCAGCGAAAGCTCTTTACTCTGGTGGACACGGAGTACATCGGCGTGTCGCTGACGGAATCGTTGCTTATGATGCCCCGTAAGTCCGTGTCGGGGATTTTTGGAATCGCGGAGACTGAAGGCGGCAGGCTGCCTCCCATCCATAACCCATGTCTCCACTGTAGAGAACGTCGCTGCCCCGAGAGGCGCCCGACTCCCTCTCGTCCATCGTTTCAGAAGCACCGCTTTCATTTTTATCGGGTTGGAAGCAATGGAGGAGACGACTCATGAAAATCAAAGATCTTTTCGACAGGAGAGACTGCCTGGTTTCTTTTGAAGTATTTCCTCCCGTACGAGACGGGACCATCGATCACCTGGTACCCGTCATCAATGAACTTGTAGAACTCAAGCCCGATTTCATGTCTGTAACCTACGGAGCCGGTGGTACGTCCCGCGACATGACCGTTGAGATTGCGGCGCTGATGAAAGAGTACGGAAGCACCGAGGTCATGGCCCATCTGACCTGTGTCGGCTACTCCCGGCTCGGGATTGACGGAGTGCTGCAGGAACTGAAGTCAAAGGGCATCAGAAACATCCTCGCGCTTCGAGGCGATCCCCCGGACGGCCAGGAATGTTTCATCAAACCCGAGGAAGGCTTCGGTTATGCCTCAGAACTTGTTGAGTTTATTGGAACATACGATTATTTCTGCGTGGGGGTGGCGGGGTATCCCGAAGGACACATAGAGGCTCCGAGTTTCGAAGAAGACATCATAAACCTGAAAAAAAAGGTTGATTCCGGTTCGGATTTCATCATCACCCAGCTTTTCTTCAGCAACGAAGATTTTTACCGGTTCAGGGATGCCGCTCAGGCGGCGGGCGTTGACGTGCCCATTGTTCCGGGAATATTCCCCATTCTCAACTACCGGCAGATACAAAGATTGACCGCTCTGTGCGGGGCCACGCTCCCGTCGGATCTGCACAAAGCCATGCAGGCGGTTCAGGATAAAAATGACGAGGTCGCGCGCATCGGTATGGACTACGCTATCTGCCAGAGCCGGGATCTTCTTGAACAGGGTGTTCCGGGGCTGCATTTCTACAGTATGAACCGGAGCGGTCCCGTGAAGGAGATACTGCGGCATCTTTCAATACCCGGGAGGACCGAGACATGAAAAAAACGCGCCGGGGGGGAACGTACAAACCACTTTCCGACGGGGATGTCGGAAAGATTCACGAAACGTCACTGCGTGTGTTTGAAGAAGTGGGCATCGAAGTGCGCCTTCCCGAGGCGCGGGCACTCTTTCTCGAGGCCGGGGCCATCCCGGCTGAACAGGAATATGTTTTAAAAATCCCCTCCGGGCTGGTTGAACGCCTCATAGAACAGGCCCCCCCGATGGTGACTCTCTGCGGCCGGGATGAGAGCGGAGCCCTGGACTGTCATATCGGAGGCCGAAACGTTTACATGGGGACGGGCGGGACGGCTCTCAACGTGCAGGATCCGGGCTCGAACGCCAGTCGGCCTTCGCAGCTGGGCGACATCGCCTCCATGGCCCGACTGGTCGATGTCCTGGCGAACATTGATTTTTACATGATCAACGTCTACCCCAATGACCTGGAGGGCGACGTGGTCGATGTAAACCGGTTTTACACGGCCCTGAAACACACGCGGAAACACGTCATGGGCGGCGTCTATACCGCCGAGGGAGTCCGCAACGTTATCCGCATGGCCGAGATAATTGCCGGTGGTCCCGATGCCCTGAGGGAGCGTCCCATTGTTTCCATGGTGACCTGCGTGGTCAGCCCTCTGAGGCTGGACATGCACTACTCGGGACTTACCATCGAGGTGGCCCGCAAGGGCATTCCCGTGGTGGTCCCCGCAGAACCGCTGTGCGGGGCGACGGGTCCGGTAACGCTTGCGGGAACGCTGGTTATCCAAAACGTGGACACCCTTTCGGGAGTGATGCTGGCCCAACTCGCGAACCCGGGAACACCCGTGATCTACGGGAGCGTCGCTTCCGTGGCTGACCTCAACACCATGAAGTACCTTTCCGGCGCCGTTGAAATGGGGCTCCTCAACGCGGCGGCGGCCCGGATGTCCCAGTATTATCGTCTCCCCTACTATGCCACGGCGGGGATGACCGATTCGAAGGTAAGCGACGCCCAGGCTGGATATGAATCGGCCATAACCAACATGCTGGTTGCCCTGGCGGGCGCCAACTTCATTCACGACGCCGCGGGGTTCATCGAATTCTGCATGACCGCATCCTACGAGAAGCTGGTCATCGACAACGACATCATCGGTATGGTCATGCGCGCCGTGGAGGGTATCGAGGTCAACGAGGAAACGCTTGCCTTCGATATCATAAAGAAAGTCGGTCCCGGCGGGCATTACGTCGCCCAGGGGCACACCAGGAAATACATGCGCGCCGAGAGGCACCTTCCGGACATGGGCGACCGGAAGGAAAGGTTCGAGTGGGAAGCGGCAGGTTCGAAGGACATCAGGGCCAGGGCCGCCGAAAAGGCACGGACCGTTCTGAACGAGCCGGTCCGCTCCTTTTTTTCTCGGGAAGTTGACGATCTGCTGTTGCGGGAAATCCCGGGGCTCGAGAAACCACAGGAGTAGCGGATGATCATTATCGGTGAAAAAATAAACGCCTCCATACCATCAACGGGGGAGGCAATTCGACGGAGGGATACGGAATTCCTTGCCCGTCTCGCCCGCGATCAGGACGAGGCGGGGGCGGACTTCATCGATGTCAACGCCGGGGACAGCCGGGATGCCGACAGTTCACCGGCGGACATCATGCGATGGCTCGTCGGGGTGGTCCGGGAGGCGACCACGAAACCACTGTGCATTGACAGCGACGATCCCGCTGTTCTTCAGGCGGGTATCGATGCCTGCAGGGGTGAGGAAGTTCTGATAAATTCCGTAAGCGCCGAGGAGGACCGGCTCAGAGAGGTCGGACGCATCGCCCGCCGGGCCGGGGCGCGGGTGATAGCCCTCGTCATGCGGGACAGAGGGATTCCCCGTACCGTGAAAGAACGGCTCGAAGCCGCCGATGTCATTGTCGGGGCCTTTGCCCGGCTTGGTCTCGCCGAGGAGCAGATCCTCTTTGATCCCCTGGTTCTGCCCGCTTCTGTCGACGCGAGTCAGGCGGGCGTAACCCTGAGAACCATCGAGTCCCTGAAAGAGCGTTATCCCGCCGCCGGAACCGTCATGGGCCTGAGTAACATATCCTACGGCCTGCCGGCCCGGGGCATCGTAAACCGTTCCTTTCTGCTCATGGCGGCGGCGGTCGGACTGGACGCGGCCATTCTCAATCCTCTTGACAGGCGTCTCATGAGCCTGGTCACGACGGCGGACCTTCTGACCGGCCGTGATCCGCGGTGTAAACGCTTCACGAAGGCCTTCCGTCGAGGAGACCTCGTCGAGTAACCGAAACAGCGGAAGGAGAGAAAGAATGGCACGACAAGGAATCGTAATACCGAGGCCCATCGAACGGTTGTCGAGGGAGCAGATCGAGGGTATTCACCGGGCCTCACTGGACATTCTGAATGATCCCGGTCTCGTTTGCTACAACAGAGAGGCGGCCGGGATTTTTGCCGGAGCCGGAGCCTCGGTTACAGTTCTTGAAAGCACCCCTCCGGCCCACTCGGTCAGAATACCGGAACACATGGTTCGCGACGCCCTGGACAGCGCGCCGTCAACCATTGTACTGGGAGCCCGGGACCGGGGCAATTCCCTGGAGATGAACGGAAAGGAGCCCCGGGTCTATTTTGTGACCGGCTCCGAGGCCAACATATGGGTGGACGTCGATTTTCAGACCTACCAGAAGAAATCTGACCCCTCCCGGGAGATCCGGGTGGCCGAATTTACGCCGCGCCGGGGAACCCTGAACGATCTGTGCCGCTCCGCCCAGGTGTCGGAACACCTGGATACACTGGACGGTTTCATCCGGAACGTCAATATCCAGGACACGGACATCACCGAGGAAAACAAGGACGTCAACAAGATATTCGCGTCGCTCGACCACACGACCAAGCATGTCATGGTAGGGCTCACGAGGCAGGACCAGCTGGACAACGTACTGGCCATGGCGTCCATCATCGCCGGCGGGGACGAGGCCCTCAGGGAGAATCCGCTGCTTTCTTTCATCACCTGCCTGGTGAAAAGCCCCCTTCAGTTCGTCGATGACACGACCCGGTCCTTTATGGACATCTGCCGCAGAGGGCTCCCGGTGGTTGTTTCCTCATCACCCCAGGCGGGCACCACGGCTCCCGTCAGGGAAGCGGGCATTGTCAGCCAGATCAACGCCGAGGTCCTGGCGGGCATCACACTGGGGCAGCTGGTGAACCCGGGAACACCCATACTCTACGGTACCGTTCCGGTGAGAACCCGCATGGACAACCTGTCCGATTCCTACGGGGCCATCGAAACGAGCCAGTACACCATCGACTGTGCCCAGATCGCCCGCTATTACGGGATACCCAACTACTCCACGGCGGGAGTCTGTGACCCGGCGTTCCCGGGGCAGCAGTCTACGGTGGAGCGGCTCTTCTCGAACATTCTGGTCACCTTGAGCGGTCCCCAGTACCTGCACTGTGCCTACGGGCTCCTGGATTGCAATGCATCCTTTTCACTGTTGCAGGCCGTCATTGACGATGCCCACTTCAACATGATCAGGTATTTTCTGAAGGAACCGCGGGTTGACGGCAATGAGCTGGAGGCCATGGCAGAGCAGATACGGGGCGTTATGGACTCGCCCCGGAAGCTCTTTATCCGCCACGTGAGAAAAATCCTGAGGACCGGCCTGTTGTCGCCGCCCTATCCCTTCGAGGGAACCGGCCCCGGCGATGATGTCTTTTACCATGCCCATGAACGGATGGAAGAACTCCTGGCCCGTCCGGTACGGCATATAGAACGGGAGAAAACGGAGAAGATATTCCGGGAGATTCCGGGTCTCCTGCCGAGGCTGAATACATACGCGTGAACCATGATGAACCGAATACCGAAAGGAGGTTATCAGCCATGAGCGAACATATCATTTCCAGACTGAAGGAAAACGTCATCCAGGGACGGATGACCAGCGAAGATGAGGGCATCGATGACAGCCTCACCGGCGGTCCCGGCGTCGTCGAACTGACACAACAGGCACTCGGTGAAAACCTGCCGGTTCAGCAGATTGTTTCGGAGGGCCTGACGGCCGGCATGGGGATAGTGGGCAAAAAATTCAACTCCGGAGAATACTATGTTCCCGATATGCTGGCTTCGGCGGAAGCGGTGAGCGCCGCCATGGATATTCTCAAACCGCACCTCGAGCGGTCCGACGTTCAGCCCAGGGGAACCTTTGCCATCGCCACGGTAGCGGGCGATATACACGACATCGGCAAGAACATCGTATCCATTCTCATCAAGGGTGCCGGGTACGACGTGGTGGACTTGGGAATCGACGTTCCCACGGAGAAAATCGTCGAATACGTTCGGGAACACAAACCGGCCTACCTGGGCCTGTCGGCCCTGCTGACCACGACCATGCTGGTCATGGGCGAGGTTATTGAAGCTCTCGGGAAGGCCGGACTCAGGGACCAGGTTCGCGTCTTTGTGGGAGGAGCGGCCGTTTCAAAGGAATATGCCGAGGAAATAGGCGCCGACGCTTACTGTGCCGACGGGTTTGAGGCCGTCAGGATACTCGAGTCAATGCCGGCGGCCTGACCTGGGCGCCGCGAAGAAAGGAGTTTACAGCGATGTCCGGAATAGCCGGAACACTCGGAGCCGATTCAGGCCTTGTGGATCAATTACTTGAAAAAATCAGGCACCGGGGTCCTCACGGTACCTGGAAGTTCGAAGACGGTTCCGCCCATATCGGCCTGTGTGAACTTCGTCTGGGTGGCGGGGGCTCGTCGATATCACACCGGGCGTCCCGGGAGAAAGCGTCAGTGGTTCTTGATGGCCGTGTCTACAATACCGATCTTGAGGAAATGTCCGACGCCGAGGCGGTCCTGGAGCTTTTTGAGCGGTTCGGGCCCTCATTTGCCGAAAAAATCGACGGAGACTTTGCCTGCGCCATCGTCCACGAGGGCTCGCTCATCCTGGCACGTGACGAGGCAGGCGTGAAGCCTCTGTACTACGGCCACGATTCCGAGGGGAACCTCTGCTTTGCCTCGGAGGCGAAAGCCTTTGTGGGCCTCGCGAATGATGTTCGAGAATTTCCCCCGGGCTATTGCTATTCACGGGAACGGGGCTTCAGAGCATTCCGGTGCGGAGCCGTGGAAACCCCGGAATTCGAAGACTTCGATCAGGCCAAGGTGGTTCTCAGGAATCTCCTGGAGTCCGCCGTAGTCAGACGCATGAAAGACGGGGCCGTCACGGGTATTCTCCTCAGCGGCGGTCTGGACAGCAGCCTCATCGCGGCCATGGCGGCACAGGTCGAGCCCGACATTGAATGCTTCACCGTCAGCATGGAAGGGGGGGCCGATTTGCCCCTCGCCCGGGATGTTGCCGCATACCTGGGGCTCAAGCACCATGTCCTGATCTTCGGTGAGAAGGAGATCAACGAAATTCTTCCCCCGGCCATCCATCACCAGGAAATGTACGAAGAAAGCTGTGTCCACGGCGCCATCGCGCATTTCCTGGCCGGGCGCTTCCTGCGGGGGAAAGCCGACTGTGTTCTTTCCGGCGAGGGAGCGGACGAACATTTCGCCGGTTACGACGGTCAGTACGGGGAGGCGCAAAACCCGGAAGAGCGGGCGAGCATCGTGGACAGCCTCATCAACGTGGCCCACAACACGGCCCTGCAACGTCTCGACCGTCTCAACGCGGCCAACGGTTACGAGAGCCGCGTCCCTTTTACAGACGCCGCTGTTGTGGATTTTTCCCGTAAAATTCCGCTGGAGTGCAAGATTCACGGTCCGGACCTGAGGGGGAAATGGATTGTCCGGGAGGCCTTTGAAGGCATTCTCCCGAAACATGTCCTCTATCAGACGAAGCGGTTTTTTGCCCAGGGTTCGGGTGTTTCCCACGTCATGCGAAGAGAAGCGGAGAAGGTGTATTCCGAGGCTGATCTGGAGGCCTTCAACAGTCGGCGGGGCACCCCCCTGCTGTCATCGGTGGAGGAGCTCTACTACTACGGGATATTCAAGGAAACCTTTCCCGATCCCTGTTACGACAGGCTCGTCGGAAGGTGGGATCCCCTGCGTCCTGCCTTTTTCCCTGCCTGGGAGAAGCCGTTCTGAGGATTCAGGCCGTCCACGCGGTGTCTCAAGGGACCGAGAACTCCCGTTCAACGGCTTCGATCGATTCGTGGCGGGCGGTCCATGTGTCATAGAGCGACTCCAGGTGGGCTGAAAGATCGGCGTACTCTTTCTGAAGCGATTGTATCAGACGCTCGTCGACAAAGGTTTCTTCCCGGGCAAAGGCCGCTTCGATTTGCCGGAGACGGGCTTCTGCTTCTTCAATGGTCCCCTCGAGGGCGGCGGCTTCGTCCCGAAGAGGCTTGATTCGCCTGTGACGCTCCTGCCTGGTGAGTGCTTCCCGGCGTTTCCGCTCGCGGTCGGCGGAAGCTTCCTTCCCGCCGCCGGCCGTGCCGGTGTCTCTTTCAAGATTCTCCGGACTTTCACGAAGCCCGTGTATCCTCTCCAGGTACTCTTCGAGGGTTCCTCTGTAAACATCCACTCCCCCCCGGCGGAGGGCCAGCACCTTGTTGGTTATGGGTGCCAGGAAGTCCCGGTCATGAGACACGATGTACAAGGTTCCCGGAAAGTCCCGCAGCCTCTTTTGCAGCACCGCCTTCGATCGGGCATCGAGGTGATTGGTGGGTTCATCGAGGATGAGGAAATTCGCCGGTTCAAGCAGCATTTTCGCCAGGGCGAGACGGCTTTTTTCACCTCCCGACAGGACCGACACGGGCTTGAACACGTCATCACCGGTAAAGAGAAAGGATCCCAGCAGGGTCCTCAATTCGCCGGGTGACCGGAAAGGAGCCTGCTCGTCAAGGGTCCCGAGCACCGTCCTGTCGGGATTGAGCAGTTCTGTCGTGTTCTGGCCGTAATAGGCGATGGTGACATTGTGTCCCACCCTGCGTTCCCCGCGGTCACAGGCTTCGATACCCGCCATGACGCGGGCCAGTGTGGATTTTCCGGCACCGTTGACACCCAGGCAGGCGATACGGTCTCCCGACTCTATGGTGAGTGAGATGTCCCTGAGAACAGGTTTGGTTCCATAGGACTTTTCCAGACCTGCAAGTTCCAGTACCACCCGCCCTGAACGGGGAGGATCAGGAAAGGAAAAGGCGATCTGCCGCTCCGGTCCCCCGATTTCTATAGCGGCCAGCTTTTCCAGCATCTTCAGCCGGCTCTGAACCTGGCGCGCCCTGGTATTCTTGTAGCGGAACCGTTCGACGAACCGGGTGGTCCGCTCAATGAATTTCTGCCGGTTTTCGTAGGAAGATTCAGCGATTTTTCGTCGTTGGGCTTTTTGCAACAGGTATGACGAGTAGTTTCCCCGGTACTCCGTGGCCTTTCCCTGGGACAGTTCCACCACCCGGTTCACCAGGGTGTCAAGAAAGCGGCTGTCATGGGAGACCAGGACGACCGAGCCCCGGTAGGACACGAGGAACTCTTCGAGCCACTCCAGGGACTCCATGTCCAGGTGGTTCGTGGGTTCATCCAGGAGAAGCACCGAGGGTTCACGCAAAAGAAGCTTGGCCAGTTCGATCCGCATGTGCCGGCCGCCGCTGAACTCCTCCGTCTTTCGGGGCAGATCCTCCTCGGTGAATCCCAGTCCGAACAGTATTTCCTTTATTTTCGCTTCCCTGGTGTACCCTTCACACCGTTCCATGTCGTGCTGGGCGTGCCCCAGTTCTTCGAGAAGCGCCGGAAGCTCCGGTGGCGGTGTCCCGCCGCGCGCGGCGAGATCTTCAATTCGGCGGCTCACGGCCGCTATGTGTTCCTCCAGGCGGAGAACATCGGGAAAGGCCTGTTCCGCCTCCCGCATCAGCGTGTTCCCCCGGTGCCGGACCCCCTCCTGGGGGAGGTACGCCGCTGTAGCAAAGCGCGCCCGCTCCACCGATCCGGAATCAGGCTCCACCTCTCCGACAATGATTTTCAGAAGCGTCGATTTTCCTGTTCCGTTGGATCCCACGAGGGCGATTCGGGAGCCGTCATTGATCTGAAAGGAGAAATCGTTGAAAAGAAGCTTGTCCCCATAGCGTTTTGAAACCCTGTTCAGAGAGATCATAGGTGCAGTCTTATTGGTTCCGCGGGGGTCGAGCCGATTCGATGACCTCCCGGGCCCGGTCCATGAGCTCCCGGAGTGTCCCATCATCGTATCCCGTGGTGTCTATGGGCGGGTGAACAATCATGGTTGCCGATCCCGGGAACAGATCGATCGTCTTGTTGGGCAGTATTTTTTCCGTTCCCACGATGGTTACGGGCAGCAGGGGCAGGCCCATGTCGACGGCCATCCTGAAGGCCCCCTTCTTGAAGGGAAGCATCTCCGTGCTGCAGCTTCGCGTTCCTTCGGGGAAAAACAATACCGACGTTCCCCCGGTGATCTGTTGCTTCGCCCTGTTTATGGACGCCAGGGCCTTTTCGTGGTTCGATCGGTCGATAAAAATATGGCCGATTTTCTCGCAGGCGACCCCCAAGGCCGGCACCTTGCGCAGTTCCTGCTTCATAACCCATCTGAAATCGATGCCCAGCCAGCCGTAGAGAACGAAGATATCGAACTGGCTCTGGTGGTTGCTGATGACAACGTAGGATTGCTCGGGATCTATGTTCTCCCGGCCTTCCACGGTGACAAGCATGGGGGTGACAAAGCTGTTGATGCGGGCCCAGGTCTGCCCGCAGACCCGGCTGACCGTCCTGGGCCCCAGGAACATGAGGAGAACAAGAGCCGTGATTCCCAAAAGAAGCGTCGACAGAAGCAGCACAGGAGCAAAAATAAGCCACTTGTATGGTTGATACAGAATGTACAGAACTTTTTTCATAGCGTTACTTCCGGGAGTTCCTCTTGTAAGCCCGTATCGGCATCACAAAACGGCGACGGCAACAGAATGGATTATACCATCGAGCCTGTCTCATCACAACAGGAAGCTTGCAGGTGCGCCTGAACACAGGGCGGAGCCGCGGCTCCCGAATCGGCCATCCGCCCCTGAAAGACTCCCGGTATCGCCTTCGACCGGTGTTCTGCCGCTCCGGTCGAGAGGAAATTCCCGAGGGGAGGGTGTTCCGAAGCGCGACCGTCTTTCCCACGGTGTGTCCTGCAGGACGGATCCGTTCACAAGGATGCTCGCGGGGGTGGTAGAAGCGGCGCCGAGTTTCCTTGATGACCGTTACGTCTCGAACGCGGGCGACGGGAGAGAGCCGGGGCTGAAGGCCTCTTCGGCTTCCCGGATGACCATGTCCACCTGGTCCGTGTACCGTGGTGACAGGTGAAAAACCCGTATGTAACCGACGCCGGCCGCCCGGGCCAGCATTCCCGCCTGCCGGGCCGTCAGGTGACAGGTTTCAACTGCCCTGTCCCGGTCCTTATCCATGAATGCGGCCTCAATGAACAGGACATTTGAATTCCGGGCGAGATCGACAATCTTCCGGGCGTTTTCCGCGGTGAACAGGGCATCGGTCACGTAGGCGATCCTCCGGCCCGGCGTGATCTTCACCACCCGCTCCGCCAGCTCGCCGATGCTGATGGTTTCCCGCCTGATTTCACCGTCCTTTCCGCGTTCAATCGCCGGAGCATCAATGGTCATGTCTCCCGGAGGGCCGCTCCGCAGGGCATCCTTCACCTCCCGCAGCCACCTGCCCGGCTCAAAACCCATCTCGGTCAGCACGTTTTTCATGATGTTGATGTGCCGCTTTTCTTTCAGGCAAAAGGCAAGGCAGGGGACGCGGTGATCGAGAAACACGGCCTTCACGATCAGGTCATCCCGGTCCAGAAGCGTTCCGTTGAAAGGTGCCGACGGAAGGTTTTCCGGCTCGAATCCCCGCCTGCACCGGTACTGTTTCGACACCATCGAGTATTCGTCAACTTCTGTGACGCGAAGGATAAAATCATTCTGATAGTTGTGAACCAGATTCCACGTGTAGGATGCCAGTTTTCCTTCGACGTTTCGGATAAAACCGGGCGGCCCGAAAAGGGATACACCGCCCTTCCTGCCGAGGCTGATTCGCAGAAAGTGGTCAAATCCGATGAAGTGGTCCATGTGAGTGTGGGAGACGAAAATCGTACTCACCCGAAGAATCTGCCGGGGGGACAGGCGGCTGATGTCCCCGAGATCAAAAAGAAAAGCCTCCTGTCGGTGCTTCAGTTTGACATAGAGCCCCGGATCTGAACATGGTTCATTGATGAGTTGCGCCGAAAACATGGAAGGCGATACGCCGTGTCCTCTCTCCGGTATTGACAAGCAGTGGCCCCAGGTGGTTTAAGGTCCGTGAATACCGATGCTCTCGTATAGGATCGAAAAACGTTCGATGCCGTTCATGCCAGGCGAAGTATAGACAAGCGTACAGGAAATATCAATATACGAGACCGTTGAATTGTGTCATCATCGATGACCTTTGAAATTTTGTCATTTCGAGGAGCGCCCTAAGGTCCGTCATTTCGAGGAGCACCTTAAGGTCCGTCATTTCGAGGAGCGAAGCGACGAGAAATCCCTGTCCCGGGCAAAGCGAGGGATCTTTCAGACTTCTCACATGCGTTCGAAGTGACAGGGAAGCGTTCGAAGTGACGGAGGAGAGGCCGAAGTGATAGGGGGAGAGGCCGAAATGACACAATCGACAGGTTTTAAAGATATCGGCATTTTCTTTTTTACCCCCAGGTTCCCGCCCGGGCGAAAATGACTGGACGGGCAGGCCGCCAAGACGACGATGGATCCCGGGCTTAAGCGGGGAGACGGATCAGAAATGCGCGCAGTATGTTTACCGTAACAGAGGCAAAGGAACAGGAACTGAAAAAGCGGATGGCAAAACTCGGAGTCTGCGAGGATGACCTGCGGGAAACCTTCGTCCGTTCCTCCGGGCCGGGCGGCCAGAAGGTCAACAAAACCTCTTCCTGTGTTCACCTCCTCCACATTCCCACGGGACTTGCCGTCAAATGCCGGCGGGAGCGCTCACAAGCCCTGAACCGTTTTTTTGCCAGGCGGCTTCTCATGGACAGGATCGAACGGATGCGGGATGGCATCGTTTCGGCGGAGCGCCAGCGCATAGAAAAAATGCGGCGGCAGAAACGGAAACGATCCGGACGGGCGAAGGAGAAAGTCCTGGAAGCGAAACGCCGCCAGTCGGAAAAGAAAGAGCTTCGGAAGCCGCCGGTTCCGGACGTATGATTCAGCGGTCTTCTTACGATCGGCAAAGATGCCTCAGCCCGGGGTGAAAACCGGACGGCGAGACATGCCCGCGCCTGTGCCGGGCCAGAAACAATGCCCCTTCCGGTCGAGACGACGGGATGGCGGCGAAACAAGACAAAAAAAGGGGAATGCTCGTGGTTGCGGCATCCCCCTTTTCTCGTATGAAGCCTTCAACTAATACCGTGTCACGCTGTATTGTTTCTCCGGTCAGTACGACCAAGGTACTCCGCGTGACGGGATTTGCTCCGAAGAGCCGGCTATTACGTGGCACTAGCCCGCGATAATACTCACCAGCGGGTTAGCGTACATAATGACCAGTGCGATAACAAGCGCGTAGATAGCAACGGATTCCGTCATGGCCATACCAACGAGCATGGTAAGAAGAATCTTGCCCTGGGCTTCCGGATTCCTGCCGACAGCGTTCGCGGCACCGCTTGTGGCCTGTCCCAGACCGCTACCGGGTCCGAGCGCGCCCATTCCCATGGCGAATCCCGCGCCGATGACGCTCGCGGCGAGAACGATTGCCAGTGAATAGTCCACAACAGCCGTCGCACCTTCCTCGGCGGCCATTGCGAAGGACGACAACGCCATAACCAGACCGAGAACCAGCAAACACAGAACTACTCCCTTTAACCCTTTACGCATAACGCACCTCCTGTGCTGAATTTACGGATTCCCCGGGTTGTGGTATCGACTGAAGAGTCCCAGGTTCCTTTGTCATGTTGGCTGGAACCTTCCTTCAATACCGGAAATCCGCTACGTGCTTGATATAGAGAACAGTGATCCTTGTCAAGAAAATTTTTGACTTGGCCACAAAAAAATGCAAGATTCAGGTGTGACGGCTCCGTAAAAAGTCGAAAAATGGCAAATTTTAAAAATCGAGCCTAATATTTCCAATGAGTTACAAAGCTGCTTTTGGAAAATTTGGACTTCTTTACAAAGCCGTCAGGTGTCACTGTCTTCGTAAGACGGACGTCTGAATTTCACGGGGTGCGTCATTTCGGCCGCTCTGTTGAGCCGTTACGACGTCCTGGACGTCGAGAAGGGCCATCACTGTTCCCCGGTGGAGCCGTTATGACCGCTTTATTGAGCCGTTACGACTGCGCTCGCTTCATTGAGCCGTTACGACGGCGCTGTTGTGTCATTTCGATTGCCCATTGTGTCATTTCGAGGAGCGCAGCGACGAGAAATCTTTTTTTACCAGTGGCATGCAGCAAGATTTCTCCCTGCGGTCGAAATGACCCGAGGGAGCGGCCTAAATGGCACGATGGAGCGGTCGAAATGACCCGAGGGAACGGTCGAAATAACACGATGGAACAATCGACATGACCCGAGGGAGCGATCGACATGACACAATGCACAGGTCTCCCGACACTGCTGAGCGGTTGTCTGCTGACGGAATATGTCTTTTAGATCTTTGGCTGGATCTTCTGTGAATGGCACGGGCGTGCAGCCGCCTGATATGGAAAAACATGCATGTATGTTGACGGATAATGAACGGCGGGTCGCCGCCGCGATCGAGGGCGACATCGACATCGATTCCGATCCCTTTGCCGCCATCGCGAAGCGGACCGGCCTGGATGAAGCGACGGTCCTGGACATCATCCGCCGGCTCAGGGAGCGGGGTGTCATTCGCCGCTTCGGGGCCGTCCTGCGCCACCAGCGGGCCGGTATCACGAGCAACGCCCTGGTGGTCTGGGCCGTTCCCGCTGAAGACATGGAGCGCGCGGGGACCCTGGCGGCGCGACATCGAGAAGTGTCCCACTGCTACGAAAGGACACCCCCCTTCCAGGGAACCTACGGGCTCTTCACCATGCTTCACGGCCTGGAAAGGCCGCTGGCCGACATCGTTCGGGACCTCGCGGCAGAACTGGGTGTCAATGATTACCTGGTTCTCGAAAGCGTCGAAGAATTCAAGAAAGTAAGCATGGAGTACTTCCGGCCATGACAAAAAAATCAATCAAGCTCTTCAGCCGCGCCCGCCGTGTCATTCCCGGCGGCGTCAACAGCCCTGTCCGAGCCTTCCGATCCGTGGGAGGCGAACCGATCTTCATCGACCGGGCCGAGGGCTCCGTGGTCCGTGATGTCGACGGCCGCGAGTATATCGACTATGTGGCGTCCTGGGGCCCGCTTATCCTCGGGCATGCCCACCCCGCCGTTGTCAAGGCGCTACGGAAAGCGGCACGGCGGGGGACAAGCTACGGGGCTCCTACAAGAGGCGAAGTGAAGCTGGCGGAGCTCATCGTGGAGGCCTTTCCGGCCATGGACTCGGTCCGCATGGTCAACTCCGGAACGGAAGCCGTCATGAGCGCCATACGCCTTGCCCGGGCCTATACGGGCCGCACCGGCATCGTCAAGTTCGAAGGCTGCTACCACGGGCACGCCGACTCGCTCCTTGTCAAGGCGGGATCGGGCGTCGCCACCCTGGGCATTCCGGGAAGCCCCGGTGTTCCCGCGTCTCTGGCGGAGCTGACCCTGACGGTTCCCTATAATGACATTACCGCCCTTCGCGCCGTTCTCGATGAACGGGGTAGTGATATAGCCGCCGTCATCGTCGAACCCGTGGCGGGAAACATGGGTGTCATCGCCCCCCGGCCGGGTTTCCTGCGGGAACTGCGGGAGGTCACCGCCCGACGGAACATACTGCTCATATTCGACGAAGTCATCACCGGCTTCCGGCTCGCCTACGGAGGGGCCCAGACGCTTTATACCATCGAGCCTGATCTCACCTGCCTGGGCAAGATTATCGGCGGCGGCCTGCCCGTAGGGGCCTTCGGCGGCAGACGGGACATCATGAACATGCTCGCCCCCATTGGGCCGGTGTACCAGGCGGGAACCCTGTCGGGCAATCCCCTGGCCGTGGCCGCGGGCCGGGCAACCCTTGAGATTCTCCAGAAGACTCCGGACATCTATGACGATCTGAATCTCAAGGCCGAGACGCTCTGCGAAGCTGTGAAAAACGTTCTTCAGGCCCATGGGATTCCGGCAACTGTCAACCGGGCCGGATCCATGTTTACGCTCTTCTTTACTCCCGATGATGTGACCGACTTCGCTACGGCACAGAAAGCCGATACGGATCGCTTTGCCCGCTATTTCAGGGGCATGCTCGAGCGGGGCATCGCCCTGGCGCCGTCTCAGTTCGAAGCGGCCTTCGTCTCCGCCGCCCACAGCGACAAGGACATCCGGAAAACATTGGAAGCCTTCGACGCGGTACTGGGGGGACGTACTTAACTTACTAACTATCTGCTTCTGATGACTGCTCCGGTGCACGGAGTGCCGATCCATGAACCTTCACGAACCGCTCTCGAATTCCTTGGGAGAGGAATCAGCCGTGGCGGTTCAGGAGAACAGAGGACGTCGGGGCGCATTTCGGTGAGGCGGTCAGGTCAGATAGTTAATAAGTTAAGTACGTCCCCATCCCGTCCTCTCAGCTTCCGCTCCGACTTGTGCGTAAGAACCATTTCTGAAAAAAACGGAGAACCGGAGGAAACAAATATGAATGACAAGGATTTAGAAAAAATTGAAAGCATGATCGCCCGCCACATAGGTGTGTATGCTGAATCGGTCAATCATAAATTCGATATTCTCGTTGAAGGTCACCAGATGCTTTCGGAACAGATGCATCGATTCAAGGCTGACGTAGACCGACGCTTTAGTTGCGTTGAATATAAACTCGATGTCACCGCCGCGAAAGGCGACCTTACAGCGAGCAAGCTTGATAAGGTCAACGAGAGGCTTGATGAGGTTGCTCTGCGTGGAGATGCTACGGTAGCGAAGCTGGATGCGGTTGCAGCGAAGCTTGATGAGGTTGCCTTGCGAGGAGATGCCACGGCGGCGAAGCTGGATGCGGTTGCAGCGAAGCTCGATGAGGTTGCTTTGCGTGGAGATGCTACGGCAGCGAAGCTCGATGAGGTTGCCTTGCGAGGAGATGCTACGGCAGCCAAGCTTGATGGCGTCGCCGCAGATCTCAAGGCGCACCGCGCAGACACGGAAGCACACCGGCATATATACGGTGTCAAGGAACCCTGAAAAAGACAAGAAAGCAGACCTGACCCCCATGAAGTACGATCGAGAACAGCAGATCGCCATCGCCGCCGTTGTTGCCGCAGTCAGGCTCTGTGAGCAGGCCCGCGCCGACATCCCCGCGGCCCTGGAGAAAAGCGATAAAAGCCCCGTAACGGTAGCCGACTTCGGATCCCAGGCCCTGATCTGCAGGGTCCTGTCGGAGGCCTTTCCCGGTGACATGATCGTGGCCGAAGAGGACGCGGCGGCCTTGAGCCGCCCGGACATGGCACGCCATCTTTTGAGCGTCACCAGGTATGTGGGCGAACAGGTCTCCGGGACGACGCCGGACCGGGTCATTGCCTGGATAGACCGGGGAAAGGGCATCGTCGCGCCCCGGTACTGGACGGTTGATCCCATCGACGGGACAAAGGGGTTCCTGCGGGGGGACCAGTATGCCGTCGCCCTGGCGCTGGTCGAGGAAGGGGACGTCAAGGTCGGTGTCCTGGGCTGTCCCGCCATGGCCGATGAAAAGGGCGAAACGGGTGTCCTCTACGTGGCGACCCGCGGCGAGGGCGCCATAATGACATCCATGACAGGTGGTGACTCCCGTCCTCTTCGCGTTGCCGGTCCCGGCGACGGGGAACATATGCGCTTTGTCGAGAGTGTCGAGAGTTCCCACGGAGACCAGGAGCGCCAGACCAGGATCGCCCGTTCCGTGGGGATCACAACTCCCCCCCTTCGAATGGATTCCCAGGTTAAATACGGGGTCCTGGCATCGGGGAAAGCCCTGTTGTATGTGCGCCTGCCCTCCCCCGCGGCCCCGCATTACCGTGAGAAGATCTGGGACCACGCGGCGGGATCAATCATAGTCGAGGAAGCCGGTGGACGGGTAAGCGATATGGACGGCAAACCCCTGAACTTCGTCGACGCTCCAACGATGGAGGATAACCGCGGCGTCATCGCAAGCAACGGCGTCATTCACGACCGGGTGCTGGCTGCGCTGAAAAAGATTGGGGGACGTACTTAACTTATTAACTATCTGCTTCTGATGACTACCCCGGCGCACGGAGTGCCGATCCATGAATCTTCACGAACCGCTCTCGAATTCCTTGGGAGAGGAATCAGCCGTGGCTGTTCAGGAGAACAGAGGACGTCGGGACGCATTTCGGTGAGGCGGTCAGGTCAGATAGTTAATAAGTTAAGTACGTCCCCATTCCTTTATTCTGCGAAAACCCTTATATGGCGGGGACGAACATAGACCTTTCCGCCCGGTTCCAAGTTCATTGAGGCAAAGCGTTCCTGTGATATCTCCGAAGTCAGGTTCTGGCCGGCGCTGGTAATCAGTTCAACCCGGACAAGCGGCCCTGCGGTGTTTACCCGAAGGACTGCCGCCTCCAGTGCGGACTGGCCGCCGGCCGTCGTATCGATGGTGACGTCATGGGGTCGTATGAAAATACGTGCTTCTCCGTTTATCTTCCGCCTGTTTTCCGAGAAGGGCATTTCAATGGAGTCAAATTGAACGGTTCCCTCGTTGATCCGCCCACGGAAGGTATTCACGTTGCCAAGAAAGTTCATGACAAACTCGTTTGCCGGCCGGTGAAAGACCTGATCGGGTGTTCCAATCTGCTCGATCCTGCCCAGATTAGTGACGACTACACGGTCAGCAACCTCAAGAGCTTCTTCCTGATCGTGAGTAACGAACACGCTGGTGACATGAATCTCGTCATGAAGGCGACGCAGCCAGGACCGAAGCTCCTTGCGGACCTTGGCATCGAGGGCCCCGAAGGGTTCATCCAGTAGCAGAACTTTGGGTTCCACGGCAAGAGCCCGTGCCAGGGCAACCCGCTGGCGCTGGCCGCCGGACAACTGGTGGGGATACCGGTTTGCCATACCTTCAAGCTGGATCAGTTTCAGCAGGTCATGCACCTTGTTACTGATGAACTGTTTGTCCGGTCTTTGATTCCGGCGTTTGACCCGTAACCCGAAAGCGATGTTTTCAAAAACACTCATATGGCGAAACAACGCGTAGTGTTGAAAGACAAACCCCACACCCCGGGCGCTGACGTGGCGTCGGGCGACATCCGCGTTATGAAAGAAGATGCCTCCCCCACCGGGATCCGCCTCCTCCAGTCCGGCAAGGATGCGTAAAAGCGTTGTCTTCCCCGATCCCGACGGCCCAAGAAGCGCCACCAGTTCACCGTTCTTTACGGTAAGACTCACATTGTCCAGTGCCTTGAAGGTTCCAAAGGTCTTTGAAATATTTCTGATTTCTATGCTCATGGACTGTTCCCCTGTTCCACCCTGCGGGCCGCCGCATCCCGGTCTCGATGGGCCTTCCACTCGACCATGAATTTTATCACCAGTGTGACTACGGCCAGAAATGCCAGCAGGGATGCCACGGCAAAAGCGGCGGTCATCTGGTAGTCGTTGTAAAGAATCTCGATGTGTAGGGGCATGGTATTGGTCTGACCCCGAATATGTCCCGAGACGACGGACACGGCCCCGAATTCCCCCATGGCTCGCGCGTTGGTCAGAATCACGCCGTAAATAAGTCCCCACTTGATATTCGGTAGCGTTACATGCCGGAAGGTCTGAAAACCGCTGGCCCCCAATGTCAGCGCCGACTGTTCCTCTTCTGTTCCCTGGGCCTGCATGAGGGGAATCAATTCCCGGGCGACGAATGGTACGGTAACGAACATGGTTGCGATAACAATCCCGGGCGTCGCGAATATGATGCTGATGCCGAGATCGCGCAGCCACGGGCCGAACCAGCCGAGGGATCCGAAGAGCAGCACGAAAATTAATCCGGCGATTATAGGCGAAACGGCAAAGGGCAGGTCTATAAGGGTGATGAGAACGCTCTTGCCCTTGAACTCGAATTTGCCGATGGCCCAGGCTGCGGCGACACCGAAGAGCGTGTTCAGCGGTACGGCTATCGCAGCGGCTACGAGCGTGAGACGTATGGCTGATACTGCATCCGGCGTTGTGAAGGAGAAAAGATACATGCCGAAACCTTCTCTGAATGCGTAGCTGAACACGAGCACCAAGGGCAAAAACAGGAACAGTCCAATGAAGGTCAGTGCCGTACCGATCAGAATACGGCGGGCCAGAGCGGACTCGGTATTCGACCTGATAGCACGAAAAGCAGACAGGTTCTCGTCCAATGCACGATCCTCCGACACAATCAATCCATCACAACTGATGACGTCTGCTCCACCACTGGAGCAGGTTGATGATTAAAAGCAGAACAAATGCGACAATCAGCATGACCACTCCAATGGCCGTGGCGCCGACATAGTCGAACTGTTCAAGTTTTATAAGGATGAGCAGGGGTGCTATTTCGGTCTTGTAGGGCATGTTGCCCGCGATGAAGTAAACCGACCCGAATTCACCGACAGCGCGGGCGAAGGCCAGAGCGAACCCCGTCAGCAGTGACGGCATCACCGTCGGCAGAGTCACATAGACAAATGTCTGCCATCGCGTTGCGCCCAAGCTGGCGGCAGCCTCTTCGATCTCCGGCTCCAGTCCCTCAAGTGCGGGTTGAACGGTGCGCACAACAAAGGGAAGGCCGATCAGTGTCAGGGCAATGATGATGCCCGGCCATGCATAGGCAATCTGGATGCCCAGCGGTTCAAACCATCGCCCGATCCACCCGGTATGGACGTAGAGTGTCGTGAGAGCAATACCCGAGACGGCGGTGGGTAGCGCGAAGGGTAGATCAACGATGGCGTCCATGAACCGCTTGCCCGGAAACTCATAGCGCACCAGCACCCAAGCTACAATCAGGCCAAAAACAGCGTTCAGCAACGCCGCGATGAAGGATCCGCCCAAACTGAGCCGATAGGACGCCAGCACTCGGGGATCGGCAATGGCCTTGACCCAGAATTCGTCCAAGGTGATCCGCGTTCCCGTAAACAACACCAGACCGCCCAGCGGTATCAGCACCAGCAGGGCAAGGTAAAACAGAGTGAAGCCCATGCTGAGCCCGAAGCCGGGCAGCACGCTGGTCTGTTTCAGGCGTACACGCTGTATGACAGACGAAGGAGTCATGAGTACACACTACTTACCGTGGGCTGTATATCCGGTCAAAGGAGGCGCCGTCATCAAAGTGGTCACGGTAAGCATTGGGCCAGCCACCGAAAACCTCGTCGACGGTAAACAGTTCAAGTTCGGGGAACTGGTGCGCGTATCGAGCGAAAACAGCGGGATCCACCGGACGGTAATAGTTCCTGGCGGCTATGTCCTGGCCGGTGGGTGAGTAGAGAAATTCAAGGTACGCCTGGGCGATCTCCCGCGTTTTCTTGCGGTCCACATTGACGTCGACAAGTGCCACCACGGGTTCAGTCTTGATAGCCACCGGCGGGACCACGATTTCCACTCTTGCAGCGTCCAGTTCGTTGGCGCCCAGCAGGGCTTCGTTTTCCCAGTTGATCAGCACATCGCCGAGCTTGCGTTGTATGAAGGTATTGGTCGCCCCTCGAGCCGCTCTGTCCAGAACGGGCACGTTCCTGTACACCCTGGCAGTAAAATCCCGTGCCTTTTCCTGCGCTGCGGCAACTTCTTCCGCGTCGAGCGGGTCCTTCAGTCTGGCCACGAAGTTCTCCCCCAGTTCCCGGCGCAGTGCAAACCCCCAGATCGCCAGGTAGTTCCAGCGCGCCACGCCGGAGGTCTTGGGATTGGGCGTTATGACCTGTACATCCTCGCGTGCCAGATCATCCCAGTTATGTATGTTCTTGGGGTTGCCCTTGCGCACCAGGAATGCCAGAGTCGACGAGTACGGAGCGCTGTTGTGGGGAAAACGAGTCTGCCAATTGCTCGGAAGCAGCCCCGAATGCTCGGCGATAGCGTCGATATCCGCCGCCAGCGCCAAGGTAACCACATCGGCCTGTAAACCCTGAATGACAGACCTGGCCTGGCTCCCCGATCCACCGTGGGACTGGCGGACGACCACCGTGTTCCCGGTCTTCTCGTGCCAGTGCGAAGCGAAGGCATCGTTGAACTCCCGATAGAGCTCCCGTGTCGGGTCATAGGAGGCATTCAGCAGTTCAACCGTTCCTCCGAAAGCGTTGAGTGGCGAGAACAACATCACCACCAAGACAGCCACGTAACGACAGGTTCCGGCAATCATACAACTATTCTCCTATATGCTATATGTGATATTGTCGCAAAAAATAAACCTTTTCCGTCATTCCCGAGAAGGCGGAAATCCGGAGGTATGAGACCGAATTGAGGGTTTTTCAGCTTCCTGCAACATTCCCGCCAGCGTCTCCCTGTCCATAATGGCCGACATGTTGTCCCGGACGCGCAACATAACCTTTCGAATCCAGCAGGTATCGGGTTCGCAATGCTTGCACCGGTTGAAGGAAGGAGCCGTTCTGCTCGCGCACTCAATCGGTGCTAGCGGTCCGTCAATGGCGCGGACGATATCACCCAGGGTGACCTCCGCCGGTGGCAGCCGCAGGGAGTAACCGCCGTGCTTTCCACGGGTGCTTACCAGAATTCCCTTGTTTTTCAGTGTGGCGAGTACCTGCTCCAGGTATTTCAATGAAAAATCGCATTCAGCGGCAAGCCGGGTCGCTGACAGAGGTTTCTCACCGTAATTGCGGGCGAGATGCTGCAAAGCTTCCAGAGCGTACAGGCTCTTGCCGGATAATTTCATATCATATATTTCCTATATGAATTGGCTACTCTATCATGATCAGTATTGCAAGAATTATTTTAATTTCTCTTGACATTGAATAACAGCTTTAATAGTAAGGTTAGTCACGTTCATTAGTTGAACAAGGTCGCTGGACATGCTGGATACACAGACATTTAACACTGAACGAGAAGAGGTTCTCAACATCCTCCGCGAGATACACAGGAACCCTGAAATGACTCAGCGGGAACTGTCGGCCAGTCTCGGGGTCAGCCTCGGGAAGATCAATTTTCTTCTCAAGGCGCTGGTTCGCAAGGGACTTATCAAGGCCGACAACTTTAAAAAATCAGACAACAAAACCGCGTACCTGTATCTTTTGACGCCTTATGGCATCGAAGAAAAAGCTCGGATCACCTACTATTTTCTCAAGCATAAAATACAGGAATACCACCAATTGGAAGAAGAGATCCGTCAGCTGAAAACAGAAGTCGAGGCACGCGGCAGTAAATACAAAAGACTATAGCGGGACTTCAAGTACACCCGTGAATAGAGAGTAACGCCAGTAGATTACGGAATACAGTCACGTTCTGAAAGCTTCGAGTTTTGTCATTTCGAGAAGCATGGCGACGAGAAATCTTTCTTTACTAGTATCTTAAAAGATTTCTCTCTGCGGTCGAAATGACACAATCGATAGCTTTTCAAAGATCGTGTTCTGAGACGTTTGCAGAGCCGTATAAAACCAGCGAATCCGTCATTGCCGCGTAGGCGGCAATCCAGTGTTATCGGGAACTTCCTGGATTCACCCTCGCGGGCGAATGACGAAAATGGTTGTTGTGCAAACCAGCTCTCTGTAATTGAAGGAGCGGAGCTGTATCTATCGATATGACCCAAATTCAAAAAAATCACAACGAATGGCACAATTCGAGACCTTTATTTTGTCATTTCAAGAAGCATCGCGACGAGAAATCCATGTCCCGAGCACAGCGAGGGATCTTTGAGACTTCTCACATGCGTTCGAAATGACCTTTAAAAATGTCATTTCGAGGAGCGTCTTAAGGTCCGTCATTTCGAGGAGCGAAGCGACGAGAAATCTTTCTTTTCCATTGTCCTGTCGTTTCTTTTGAAAGATTTCTCCCTCCGGTTCCCTTCGGTCGAAATGACAAAAATGGCAGTTATTCAGAGCTCTCGGCCTATGTGGACGTGAGGGAAAGGGATAATGAGGGAGTTGTGCAAAGGTCTCTTATTGTAAACAGAAGGTTTTCCTCTTTTCTTAACCTTTGGCTTTGTAAACCGCTTATATCCTCTTAACCGACGGATCGCATGTTTCCGATGGTAACCGCAAACAGCGCAACATTCACTGATGATAACCGTTTTTTCTTTACGGCGGGCTTCCTTATACCGCTTGTAAAGAACCTCAAAATACTCTTGAGACCTTTGCACAACTCCCTCATTATCCCTTTCCTTCACGTTCACATAGGCCCTGAAAAACTGCGTTATTCAAAGCTATCATATTAATATTCCTTGACATTCAAACGTTTTCCTGTCATAGTTCGCCCATAAAACTCACTCTTGGGAGAATTCCATGGGCTTCAAAAACATGAAAGTCAATTTCACCTTCGCCGACATAGCACTGTCAACCTCAATGGAGAAAAACCGGGCCATCAAACGCATGGAAGAGATCAACGCCATCGTTGACTGGACCCCCATCGAAGCCTTGCTTGAAAGAACCTATCCCGTGGGAAAAA